>CANGVB010000051.1 GCA_947456995.1 Bryobacteraceae bacterium
GGGTGAGAAGAAGAATTGGTGGGCACCTTGTGTGTGGTGTGCGCTTGGGGTGGCGGCAGTGGTGGGTGGACGCGTGAAGGTGCATACTCGCTTTGGCGCTGAAGGTGAGGCGCTTGTGATTGAAGTTGTGGATGGTCAAGTAGTTGGTGGTGAGGGGATTTGGGTGCACTTTGCGATTCCGCCAGCGAAGGCGTGGAATAACGTGCATCAGCATTGCTCGCTGGTGTTGCCGTTTCATTCGCCCGAGGAGATTGCGGATTGGTGTGAGCGGCATGGAGTGGCGATGGGTGAGCCGGTACCGCTGCGGCAGGTGATGGATTTGGCGCGGGTCTGGTATGGATCGCATGCGAGCCCGACTTGGAGAAAGTGGAGTGTGGCGGAGGCGCAGGAGATCTTTGAGCGCGTTGGGCTGCGGTCGGAGTTTTGGCGGTTGCAGTCTCGTGCGGGTAAGTTTTAGGGCTGCAATTCGATAGCGTCGCCGCAATAGATAGGTCCGGGCTGAAGGACCTCGGCATAGACGCCAAAGCAGGGCAGGTCGCCGTATTCGCCGAGGTTGATTTTGTTGAGCTGGGCGATGGTGCGGAGGATGCCGGGGTCGAGGGGCAGGTCGGCATGGGGCAGAGTCGTCATGACACAACGAGGACAGGGCATCATGATGCGGAGTTGGGCAGAGGGGCCGATGGAGAGGATGCGGCCAATCCAGGAGTTTTCAATGAAGCCAGGTTGGTCACCTGTGTCAATAACCAGGTTAGGCCGGAAGCGCTTGAGATCGAATTGTCCTTGTGGATAGGCCGCCTCAAGTGCACGGAGGGATGATGTTGTCAAAATGAGGACGCTGGCAAGATCGAAGAAGGTTCCGGGAGGGGCGGCACTGGAGATTGGAGATTCAGTGAGTTCGCTATGCTGGCCACCGAGTGTTCCGGCGGGAAACTCCAGAAGCAAGCCGGGAGGGGCGGTGGCAAGCAGGGAGACCGTCTCGCCAAATGCTGCTGAGATTTCGGCGGGCTGAGCACCGTTGATGGATTGCCCACTCGGGAGAGAGATCGTTACGTGAGGGAGAGATTGGCCAGGCTGAAGCTGGGTGGTGAAGGCGGCACTGGCTTTTAGAAGGTCACCAAAGCGCCTAACGCTCTTGGCTGTGCCGACCTTGCCTGTTTCTGTGTCGACTAAGGCGTAGGCTCGATCGCCATAGAGACCTGTAGGGGTTAGATCTGCTTGCTCAAGAGTCTCGCCCGCCATGGATTTGACCGGGTAGCGGAAGAGCGAAGCAATGGTGAGAGTCGGCATTGGGGAATTTTATCTTCAGTTTGTGGCCCAAGGTTGGGAGTTGTGTCGCTGCTGAAAATGAGGCGGTGCGTTTTGACTTATCTAAACCAGAGTTTGGGCTTTGATGAGGTTCGTTGGGCTACTACGCGAAAGACCAGCTATGATTCGCTGGTGGCTTTTGCGGGGAACCCGGTGAAGCAGGCGCTGCCGGTGGGGGTGAAGCTTTTCCGGTTGTTGCGGATGGCTACGGGAGCTTACTTTGACGGGGTGTGGTGGATGCCGGAGGATGTGTTTACCGAGTTGCAGAATGACGCCAAGGGAAGTGGGCGGCTCTTTCGGAATTATGTGGCGCAGTTTATGGCTTTGCCTTCGGGGAATTCGCAGTTGTGTGTGGTTGAGATTGAGTTGACGAAACAAGTCTATGGGTGGGTGGGGAAATCGTCGCCTCTGTTTGGCCGACCGGGTGGGATGGAACAGGTTTTTCTGCCAAATTTGCAGGACAGGGATTATCCGAAGTCGAGCCTGCATGCCAAGGTGGTGCGGACCTATTGGTTAAAGTTCTGAGCTAGGTAGTTTTTGATCGCGCTTTGGCAAGAGCGTGGGTGAATTCCGCGCCCAGGAAGAAAATCTGGGCTGAATAGTAGACCCAAACGATGATTACGATGAGCGAACCGGCAGCGCCGTAGGCAGACCCAACAGCGGCTTTGCCGAGGTAGAGACCAATCAGGAATTTGCCCGCAGTAAACAAAAACGCCGTGGCCAGCGCGCCTGGAATTACGTCACCCCAGGCGATGTAGGTTTGTGGCACGATCTTGAAAATCAGTGCGAAAAGGACGCTTACCGCGAGGAACGCAATGGCAAGACTGATGAGATGCAGAACCCATTCCGGCAACGGCAGGATGGTGCTGTAGAACCTGCCAAAAGCAGATAGCCCGGCACTCAGCAAGAGCGATACCAGGAGAAGGAAGCCAATCGCGAGGACCATGCCGAAGGAGAAGAATTTCTCCCTCAACAAGGCACCGAAGTGGCCACTGCGGGACGGCTCGACGTTCCAGATTTTATTCAGTGCCGACTGCAGTTCTTCAAAGACGCCCGATGCGCCGAAGAGCAGCATCACCATGCCTACGATCGAGGCGGTCATGCTCTCGGATGGTTTTTGAGCACGTTCAAGGATAGATCGGATCGTCTCTGCCCCTGCATCTCCAAGCATGGTCTGGACCTGACTCAGAATGTGATTGTGGGCTGATGGGAAGCCAAAGACAAAGGCAGCTAAAGAGACGGTAAGGATCATCAAGGGAGCAAGCGAGAGGATCGTGTAGAAGGCAAGCGCCGCACCTAGCCTGGGTGCTTCATGAAGGAGCCAGGACTCGAAGGTGTTTCGCAGTAATGCACTGAGACGCATCCGGATTTTTGTCAGACTTGATTTTTACTTTCACGCAGATCGATTTGCTCTTTGAAGCCAGGCAAGAGTTCAGAGACGAAGTCCATGAGGCGCATTGCCGCAACGCCGATCAACGCACCTTTCACGTTGCCCCAGGTTTCCTGAACTTGATCGTAAGCAGGGGATGGGGGCCTGGGAGAGTTTTCTCGCTGGATTGATTTTTTGTTGCCTGATAGAGCCGCGATTACCACGCCACAGCCGAATGCGAGGCCCAGCATCGTCGCGGGACTTTTCGCAAAATAGGTTTGCCACTGGGTGAAGGCTTTGGCTTTTGCTTCCAGCTCGTGCAAATTTCTGTCCAGTGCCTCGCGTTGCGCTTTGATCTCTAGTTCTATCTGGTCTTTGCTTTTGTCCATGTCATGTTCTCTTTCACTGAGGCGATCGCTCTTTGTGGTGCAGGGCGAATCCGCTTCATTTTGGCAATTCCGATTGTGATCAAGATTGCCGCGACGGCACCTGTCGCTAAAGCAACCAGCAGGGCAGCAATCCAAAACTCCATTGCCGTAGCCAGCAGGTACACGCAAGACAGAAGCATGAAGGTAAGTGCCAGTGTCGCTAAAGTTGCTCCAGCGCCCAAAAGTTTGGCTGCCTGGTTTGCCTTGTTGAACTCGCCCCGAAGTTCTTCTTTTGCGAGATGAATTTCAGAATGGATGATCAGCTCGACGTTCTTGATGACATCCAGGAAGACCGAGGTGATGGGCCGGTCTCCCGATTCCGGGAGGCTAGACATCAATCCCGGACTTTCAAGGCGCGACCGGCGAAGAAGCCAAGCACTCCTGCGATTAAAAGAAAAGGCCCCGGGTGAGACCGGACCAATGCCTCGACATCAACCAGCATGGCCTTGGTGTCGTTATTGCGAAGGTATTGGGCTGATTTTGAGATCGAATCGGCTGCGCCGGTGGCGAAGTCTTCCAGCTTGGTGGGGCTGGAGAGATATTCTGCGCGCTCTTCATCGAGAACTGCGGCATTTGAGAGTGTGGTGGCTTTTGAGGCTCGACCGATGACGGTTGACATGGATTTTCCTTTGGGGGGGCGGGGCTCTTCACCTAATAGAGCCCGCCCGGGCGATAAGGTTTCCATGAATCGCTTTTGATTCCAGCATTAGCGGCAAAGGAGGAATCATTCGATCTTCAAGGCTTCCACCAAATTGAGATTCGCCCCTTTTTCAGCCCCTCCGAGAAGGAGGAGATTGTTGCCTGAAGAAACCATGCGGTGGGCGAGACGAGGTGAGGACTTTGCGGCATCCGTCCACTGATTCTTGGCATCGTCAAGGTAAATGAGCGTTCCGTCGGCGAGACTTACGAACAGCTTGCCGTTGTGAGAGGCGGCGGCTGGTGCGAAGTTCATGGTCTGGGTGCCGGGCAGTGCGGGCCCCGAGGTCCAGGAGTCTGTTGCGGGATCGTAGATGTCCACCTCAGGACTGACTGCGCCCGCTTTGGTGATGCCACCCATTACGTAGACACGGCCCTTATGAACGGCGGTGATCAAGGCGCGCCGCTGGAAGGGTTGGGCTATGGCCTGCCAATGGGCTTTGGGGTCTTTGAGATTGAGACTAAGAGCAGTGCTGGCCCAGGTGGTGCCATCGTTCCCCTTGAGATTCCAGCCGCCGACGACGATCAGTTGATCGTTGATGACGGCCAGATCATGCGAAGAGCGAGGTTCCGGAAGCGGCGTCAGCGGGTGCCATGAGTTGGTTGCGGGGTCGAAGCTGGCGACTTCAGCGATGGAGTGAATGTCCTGCTTTGTGCCCGGAGCATTGCGGGGCTGCATGCCGCCGACGCGAATGATTTTATCGTTTGCTGCAACGAGATTCAGGCCCTGGAGGCTGGGGCCGCCGGCAAGGTCTTGCCACTGGCCGGTTTCAAGATTGACGCGGTTGAATTTGCCGGAGACGGCTGCGGTGGAATAGTTGTGGGTGGGAAGCACGTGGCCTCCGTAGATATAGAGCCAACCCTGGTCTGCTACTGCACCAAAGCTTGAGGTTGCCTCGGGAAGCGTTGTGAAGTTTGCGGGCTTCGGGTAGCTATCGAAAACGAGCATGGCGTAATGGCGGAGTTGTTCATAAGGCTTGCCATCGCGCTCGCCTGCACCTGGTTCCCAGAAGCGAGCCCAGGCAGCGAGGCGGCCGGTTTCGGAGATCAGGGGTGTGCGGCCCGATTCATCGGTCTTGACTCGCTTCTCTTTGCCACCGGGAAGAACCAGCGTGACTTCACTGCCGGCAAGAGGCTTGCCTCTTGAGAGCAGGAGGAGGGTAGTCTTGCCGGGCTCACCTTCCGGGACAAGCTCGACTGGTGTGTCCGCACCAAGGGTTGCCTGCGCGCCAAGAAGGGGGCCAATGAGCGTCTTTGGATAGTAAAGCAGGAGATAAGGTTTAGGAGAACGGCCGCTGGGGGTGATGCCAAGATCGGCAGAGCCGTGGATGATGCGGCTGCCTCTACCCGGCAGCTCAATGCGGTAGACGCTTCCGGAGCGGACAGTGTTGAGAGGAGTGTCTTTAGCTTCGGAATCGCGGATGAATAACCGGGAGCTTTTGATCACGTCGACGCTAATGCCTGGCTCAGGCGTTAGCGTTTCGCTGATGATGAGATCTGCGGCGCGGCCGCCAGCGTGGGGGACGACAAAGCCAAAGTGAGAATATGCAGTTGCTCCTGTGAGGATCAGAGCGGTAAGAAGACGGTAAGTATTTTTCATGATGTTTCCTTTTGAGTTAGTCAACAGAACCAAAGCGGTATCTAAGCCCTACGCGATAGGTGCGGCCAAAATCGGGCCGGTCAAAGGTGGGGGTTGGGAGTTGGAGTTTGCCGTCACGACTGTTGTTGAGGTTGTCGGCAGTGAGGAAGGTTTGGATGCCACGGGGCCAGGATTTGGCAAGATAGGCATCCCAGATCTGGAAGGGGAGACCGCGGGTTCCAGTGGCGGCATTGAGCAGCCAATGGCTGTAAAAAGAACCGCGCAGGTTGGTGGTGAGTCCCAGTTTGGGGATTGCATAGTCAACCCGTAGCTGGCCATGGTGTCTGTGTCGTTGGGCCAGACCAAGGCCGGTGATTTTGTCGCGAGCGTTGAGAAAGGTGTAGCCAGCAGAGGCGCGAAGGTTGCGACTGAAGGCATATTCGCCGTCGAGTTCTACGCCCTGAGTGAAGATGCGGGCCTGATTGAAGTAGATAAAGGTTTGGCGACCGATCAGGGGGTTGAAGAGCTGAGAGATGTTGAAGGAGGCAAGCAGGCCGTTTAACTCCTGAGCCGTGCGCGGGGTGCCGACCAGACGAGTGTCGATGAGGTCGCGAATGTTGTTGCGAAACAGAGTGAGCCCAAGCCGGTAACGACGGTGTTGGTATGTGGTGCCAGCCTGAAGGCTCTGACTGTTTTCGGGACTTAGGTTGGGATTGCCAATGACCTGATAGAAGCTGGCGGGATTGGCGAAGCGGAAGTAGAGCTGCCCCAGATCCGGGGCCCGGAAGCCCATGCTGAAGGATGACCTGAAGATCCAGGAATCGTTGAGCCGGAGAATCAGACCGGCCTTGGGTACCCAGGCATTACCGAAGAGGGAATGGTTGGTGTGGCGGCCGCCGGCGGTAAGGGTGAGGCGGCGATGGACCGTCCATTTGTCCTGAAGCCAGGTATCAGCGGTTGTGACCTGCTGGCCGATGTTTTCGCCAGCAAGGCGATTGGCCCCACGGTAGAGGTTTTGAGCCCATTCCACGCCGCCCTGAATGAAGTGCGTGCTGGCTATTTGACGGGACAGGGTTGCATCGAGACGGTTGAGCCTTTCGTTGAGGTTGGCGGTGGAGGAGGTGCCTGGACTGGCGATAGGAGAGGTAAGGTTGTTTTCATCGTAACGGGCATTGTAGGCGCGAGCCTGAAGCGTGGTTCTGCTGTTGAGAATCCAATCGGCAATCAGGGCATAGCTTTGGGTGGAATCGTTGGCGAGGCCATCGACGATGCCGGTTTCTGTAGCGTTTCTGCCTCGCTCGTTGTTGCGATAGGCGCTGGCTGTAAAGCCAAGAGAAAACGAAGGAAGGAGTTGGTAGCGCGTCTTGAAGAGGATGTCCTGACGGCTGATTTGTGGGCCAACTGTAGTGGGGCTGGTGGGGATGAGGCGGTAGGAATCGAGACGATTCTGACCGAGATTGAGGAAGTAAGCTCCCCGGTTAAATCGGCCTCCAATGTCACCACGCCCGTCGAAAGCTCCGAGGGTGCCTCCGGAGAGAAGAATCCCACCTTCAAGGGGCTTGACGGGTTCGCGCGTGATCATGTTGATAACGCCGCCGATGGCGTCGCTACCGTAAAGAGAAGAGGCAGAGCCCTTGGCAACTTCAACACGATCGAGGCGGTCTGAGGACTGACGGTTGAGATTGATGGCACCGGCTTTGATTCCCCTGGCACCGACAACAGGCAGACCGTCCTGAAGGACGAGGACCTGACGGGAATCGACTCCCTGGATCTGTTGTCCACCGACGGTGGAGGTAGAACCGCGGCGGACAAGAACACCGGGAATTTCCTGCAGTACGTCAGAGACTCTTTCGTAACCGGTGGAGAGCATCTGGGCGCGCGTGACAGCTTCGACTTTGTTTACCGATTCCTGCTGTAGCTCTTGCTGACGGGATGCGCTGACAACGGTGATGCTGGTGAGCAGTGACGGTAGCTTTAGCTGAATCACCCGTGGCCCGGAATTGGGAGAGGTGTTGATTTCTAATTGAGCTTCGAGGATTGCGTTTGAGAGGCGGTAGGTTCCGGCACGATTGAGAGAGAGCGCGCATGAGCCATTGGCATCGGTGCGGCAGGTATATGTCTGGCCGGATGCGGCGTGGCTGGCAGTGATTGTGGCACCAGAGAGGGGCAGGCCTTGCGGATCGATAAATCGAAGGTCGAGCGCACTGGTGGCCAGGAGAAACAGGAGGTGGATCATAAGCACGTCCTACCTGGGCCCGACTGCAGCTGCGAGGCAGCACAGTTGCTTGGGCCCAAGATTGGGGTGATTGGGAAAGAGGGTGTATAGAGCCGGTGGGCCAGAAAAGGCAGCATTGAGTTTGGGCATGGGTGTCTCCTTGGATGGAAGGCCACAAACCCGCTATGCTGGGGGTTCACGGGCCGTCCATGATGGTTTGTGATGTGAGGGTTTCACCGGTTGCTCCGCCAAGAATGGCCGGTGGGACCCTTTTCGTTTCTTTCTACTTTTTCTGCAAGTGACTTGCAACTTGCTTGAATTTGAATATAAGACTGATTTGGTCCTCTTGTCAATAGTTCTTTTCAGCCTGGTTTTCCGATGTATTTTCCTGGTGATCGATTGAGCGCGAAGTTGCTAATGACTTGCGTTTGCAAATGGCCAGAGGACCGTCGAGCGAATGAGCCAGCGGCGGTGATTCAATAGAGGGATCATGTTGACGTCGAAAGTTGCGGTGTTGACCGCTTACCAGAGCCCTCTTGAGATTCGCGAGTATGAGGTGGATGAGACGCTTGCTCCCGGAGAGGCTCTCGCCCGGGTTGAGATGGCTGGCATTTGCGGGACCGATGTTCACCTTTGGAAGGGTGAGTTGCCGATTCCGGTTCCTGTGATTTTGGGGCATGAGAGTGCGGGACGGATTGAGAAGCTGGGCGAGGGACTCGCGCGGGATTGGACTGGCCAGGCGCTGGCTGTTGGAGACCGGGTGGTTTGGGCTAGCAGTATTGTTTGCGGGGAATGCTATTACTGCCGGATCAAGAAGACTCCGACGCGGTGTCTGAAGCGGAAGGCTTATGGCATTTCTTATTGTTGCGATGAGGCTCCGCATCTGCGCGGCGGCTATTCGCAGTGGATTCTGTTGCGGGCGGGGTCGTCGATCTTTAAGCTGCCGGACACGGTGCCGTTTGAAGCTATTGTAGGGGCGGGTTGTGCTCTGAATACAGCGCTGCACGGGATTGAACGGATTGGGGTGGAGATGGGCGACACGGTGGTGGTGCAGGGAGCTGGGCCGGTTGGCCTGGCGGCTCTGGCTGTGGCTATCGAGAGCGGGGCGTCGAAGGTTGTGGTGGTGGGAGGACCAGCGCACCGGTTGAAGATGGCGCTGGAGTTTGGGGCCGACGCTGTTGTGAGTCTTGATGAATACAAGACGGTGGAGGCGCGACGGGCGGCTGTTTGCGCAGTGGTGGGAGAGTATGGGGCCGATGTGGTGCTGGAGTGTGTCGGGCACCCGAGTGCGGTGCCGGAAGGGTTTGAGCTTTGCCGGGATGGCGGGAAGTATCTGGTGCTGGGGCAGTATGCGAACGCCGGAAATGTCGAATTCAATCCGCACATCATCACGAAGAAACAACTAACGGTGATGGGGAGCTGGGCTTTTGAGGCCCGGCATGTGTGGGGGGCAGTCGAGTTTCTGGCCCGCTCGGCGAAGTGGTGTGAACTGTTTTCGCGGCAGGTGACGCATCGATTTACGCTGGACCAGGCGGACGAGGCGCTCGCGACTGTACGGCGCCTCGAGGCCGGTAAAGCAGTTATTTTGCCGTAGCCTTCTTTTGGCTCTTGCGAACCTGTGCAGCAAAATCTGCGGCAATCCGAGCCTTGGCAGCTTCACTCAGATCGAGCTTGAAGCTGTGAGAGGCGATAGTCTTGCCTGTTTTGACATCGACCAGTTCCAGACGGTGGTCTTCGTTTCGGCCTGTCTGTTTCGTGTACAAAATCTCGGCATAGGCACCAGAGTGCATCTTGGCGAGCTTGGCTTTGAGTTCGGGCTTTTTGAGTTCTTCCACGAATTCGAATGGCAGCTCGGCATCAATCAGAGCTTTTTCTACACTGGCTTCGAGGCCATCCATCTTGTCAACATAGACCGATAACTTCTGCTGGGCAAACATGGCCGCTGAAAGAATAATTGTGAGAAGAATTGTCTTCATTTGACTCAATATTAACAAACCTAAACCCATCAAGAAGGGGGAGGCGGTACCATACCAGATTGGGCTTTGAATGTTCAGCCTTTGACGGGCGCTTGTATTTATGGGTGAATGACGAGGCTGAAGAGCTTCGGCGGATCTTGCCGAAGATCGGCTTGGGGAAAGTGAAACTGGAGCGGGGCTTTGTCTGGATGCCGGACGCCGAAGGGGTGCTGACGGCAATCGAGAAGCAGGTGGTTCCGGTTGGCGTTGAGACCTGGGGACGGCTGTGGCCGGAGTGGCTGCAGGCGAGTGAGGATTTGGGGCCGAGCGCGGTGTATTGGGCGCATGGCAGCTTGTTTGCATGGCATCTGATGGAGACGTGGGGGTACCTGCCGGTGCTGATGAAGGGCCGGGAGGGCTTTGAGGCGCGTTGGGCACCGCGATTCGTTGGCGACCAGCGCAAGCTCTTTGAAGAGTACGTGGAGCGGATGCCGGAGACAGCGCGGGCGCTGAATTTCAGCAGCGAGAAGGCACCAAGGCTCGAACGGCGACGGGTGATCGAGCAAACGCTGGGCTGGATGCTGGACGCGCAGGCGCGGCGGATTGCAGGCAAAGTGGGGCAGAAGTTTCCTACCTCTTCGATCTACAGCAAGTGGCAGACGGCGCTGAGCCATCCGATTGCGGTTGTGCAGGGCGAGAAGGGGACGATCGAGCGCTTTCACAGCGGGATTCTGGGCTGGCAGCGCGGGATTGATCTGGAGGGGGTTTGCGGGTACCGTTTGCTCTTCAGGATCGCGGAGCCACCGGAGGGGTCTCGCGAAGGTTGGATGGTGGTGCCTCTGATTGAGGACTTGCTTGAGGAAGGCCGGGAGTACTTGCTGCGTGGCGTGGAAGATATGGCGCTTCGCGGTGGGGATCTGGTGGCCGAGGCGGCGTGGCGGAATTTTGAGCTGGCCTCGAACATCTTTCCTTCCTTGCAGAGCTATGAGGAGCAGAAGGGCGAGGGTTTGTATCTGCCTGGAGAGCGGGTAATCGAATTCCTGATGCGATTTGCGCCGCTGCTCGAACAGGCAGGATTCCGGGTGGTGAGGCCGGACTGGTGGCGTGAGGGTGAGGGGATGCGGGTGGCCGTGTCTGGAAAACTGCAATCAGAAGCAGAGCATGTCGACGCACGGACGGCGATGTCTAGCAAGGTGCGTCTGGATTGGGCGGCATTGCTTGGCGACCAGCCGGTGACGATGGCTGAGCTGAACGAGCTGTCGAAACATACGGGGGAGATGCAGCAGGTTGGCGGCAAGTGGATGCGCATTGATGCAGTGAGTGTGCGCGATGCGGTGAAGTTTTTGAAGGGCGGCCAGAAGCGTGTGCTGACGGCGCGCGAGGCGTTGCGGGAAGTATTGGGGATGGGCGGCGGGGGTCGCGGTCTGGACATTCGCGAGATCCAGACAGAAGGCTGGATCGGGGAATTGCTGGACCGTTTGCGGCAGCCGGGGGAGATCAAGGAACTGCCCTTGCCGGAGGGGCTACAGGGCGAGATGCGGCCCTATCAGCGGCGTGGATTCTCGTGGATGAGCTTTGTGACGGGCTTTGGCCTGGGGGCTTGTCTTGCGGATGACATGGGGCTTGGCAAGTCACTACAGATGCTGGCGCTACTGGCATCGCGGCATGGGGTGGGTAAGCCAACGCTGCTGGTATGCCCGACTTCGGTGATCGGGAACTGGGAGCGGGAGACGACGAAGTTCTTCCCTGCCCTGAAGCTGATGGTGCATCACGGGGTGGTGCGGGCGAAGGGGGCCGCGTTTGCCAAGCTGGCGCAGGAGCATGATCTGGTGGTGACCAGCTATAGCTTGCTACACCGCGATGCCGAGACGCTGGCTGAGGTGGAGTGGGATGGGGTGGTGCTGGACGAGGCACAGAACATCAAGAATTTTGAGACCAAGCAGGCTCGGGCGGCACGGCAGATTGCCAGCGGATACCGGATTGCGTTGACGGGTACGCCAGTTGAGAATCACGTTGGCGATCTCTATTCACTGATGGAGTTTTTGAATCCAGGGCTGCTGGGTGGGCAGAAGGACTTTCAGGTGCGGTTCTTCAAACC
>CANGVB010000052.1 GCA_947456995.1 Bryobacteraceae bacterium
CCGGGATGGATGGCTGTGAGCTCACCAGAAGACTAAAGGCTGGCCCCACGACAAAGCAAATTCCCGTTCTGGCCTTGACGGCTTACGCAAGAGCGGAAGACAGGGATCGCGCCTTGGCTGCTGGTTGCGACGAGTTTGAAACCAAGCCAATCGTACTTGAAGTTTTGCTCACCAAAATCAGAAGTCTTTTGGGCTCAAGTGTCAACGGACTCAATGGAATCAGTCTGGTGGAAGGAAAGCATGGAGGGGGCATTTGAAATGGGTACGGCGCAGACGAATCGACTTCTGGTGGTAGATGATGAGGAAGCAAACCGGGACCTGCTATCACGAAGGCTGAAAAAAGCAGGCTTTGCAGTTGAAATGGCAGCCAGCGCTCACGAAGCACTAGAGGTAATCGAGCGAGAAAAAATCGACTTGATTTTGCTCGACTACATGATGCCAGAAATGAACGGCATCGATTTATTGAAACTCTTGCGAGCCACGCAAAGCCAATCCGACCTGCCAGTGATTATGGTCACAGCCGTCAACGATAGTGTGCGAGTGGTTGAGGCATTATCTTCGGGCGCGAACGATTATGTAACAAAACCAATCGATTTTCCCGTTACGCTCGCCCGAGTAGAGGCTCAATTGATTCGTCGCGACGCTGACCGGATTCTACGAACGAATGAAGAACGCCTCACTATGGCGGCCAGCAGCAATCAAGCCGGGCTATTTGATTGGAATCTTCTCACCGACAGCTTTTTTGGGTCCAAAGAGTGGAATCAGATTGCAGGAATGGACACAGAGTGTAACAACTCGCAAGACTGGCTCACTCGGATACACCCAAAAGACCACGACAGCTTGCAAAATCAACTGGCTCAATGGAAATCTGGCCTGGGGCAAGACCGCGTCGAATGGGAATCACGGCTGCGACAGTGTAACGGCACCTACAGGGCTCTGCAGTTTCAAGCAAGTGTACAGCGCTCGCAAACCAAAGAGGCCATTCGCCTCGTTGGTTCGATCCTTGATGTCACAACAGCGAAATACTGGAATGAACAAATAGGGCTGGGCAACCGAAATCTCCTCATAGATCGCCTGGAGGAGTCCAAACCGGGACAAGTCTTGATGATTTTGGCCGTAGACCGTTTCAGACTTGTAGCCGATACGATGGGAGCATCTGCAGCACAAAAGGTAATCCGCGAGTTTGCAAACCGCATTTGCCAAACACTCGGGGCAAAAGCGGAATTCGCCTCCGCACATTTGCCCCTGATTACTACCCTCGAAGGAGATCAGTTCGGGATTTTGTTTGAGTGCCCGGCTGGCTCCACAGTGGCAGAAGAGACGGCAACAGAGTTGATCGCAGCAATCGAGAAACCCCTCGAGATTGAAGGCAAAAAGCTTTATTCGAGTGCAAATGCTGGCCTCACCGTGATCGGCACAACTGCACACAATCCTGAAGAACTCTTCCTGATGGCAACTACAGCTCTCGGCCAAGCCAAACTTATCGGCCGCGGACAATTTCAAATCTTTGAGGAGAATATGCGCGGTCGCGCGCTGGAACGCCTCGAACTTGAAAATGATCTTCGTGTAGCCTTGCAGCGCAAACAGTTTGTGGTTTACTACCAGCCCAAAATTGATCTGAAGAAGGGCACAATTTGCGGCTTCGAAGCCCTACTGCGCTGGTTTCACCCGGAAAGAGGCCTCGTACCTCCAGACAAATTCATTCCCATTGTCGAAGAGAGCGGCTTGATGGTGCCGATCGGAACCTGGGTCCTTTATGAGGCAAGCAGAACGATGCAGCAATGGCGGAAAGAGTTTCCTGAGAGAACCGATCTCGTGATCAGCATCAATGTCTCGGCCTATCAAATGAAAGACAACAGTCTGATCCGCCACGTCCAGGAAGTTCTGAAGGAAACTGGCCTCGCGCCGGAAGCCTTGCAACTCGAAATCACAGAATCTGTCTTTATTGCCGACACCACAGAGACGAATCAAATCTTCTCTGAACTTCAGGAAATGGGTGTCAAACTGCATCTGGACGACTTCGGCACTGGATACTCTTCGCTGCAATATCTCAGCAACATGAAATTCGATGCTCTCAAGATCGATAAGTCGTTCTTGAAAGAACTTTGCAGCAATCCGCAAGCCAGTGATCTGGTGAAGTCCATGCTCGGCATTGCCCACAACCTCGATATGCAGGTAGTTGCTGAAGGCGTTGAAACTACCGAGCAGCAACAACAACTCAAAGAATTGGGCTGCAGCTATGGGCAGGGCTATCTCTTCTCCAAACCTCTCCCGGCAGAGCAGGCGCTTACATTGCTCCGCAAAGGCTTACCTTAATCCTGGCGCAGAGCCACCATTGGATCAGCCCGAGACCCTCGCCATGCCGGAACAAATCCGGCCAGAAGAATGCCAGCCAAAATTGCAGCAACGCCGCATCCGGTTGAAAGCGAATCCACCCATTGCTTCAGCACAAGCACGATCAGCAAAGATCCGAGCGCCGAAGCAGCAACTCCCAATACCAAAGCCCGGCTCAAGGCGATTCCAATGATGTCGCTTCGACTTGCGCCAATTGCAATCCGTATGCCCATCTCACGACGGCGTCGCATCATTTCACTGGCCATGATGCCGTAGACTCCCGCGACGACCAGTAGTAGCGCAACCACCCCGAAGATCACAATGATGTCCCTCTGGCGCCTCGGTTGCACCACAATTTCGTCAATCCGAGTCTCCATACTGCTTACACCTTTGAAGTCAGCATCGGCATTGATTTCAGCCCAAAGCTTCCGCAAAGTGGGCGAGAGCGCCGCCGCCGGCTGCGAGGTCTGAATCACGAAAGTCAGCATCGGCCAATACTGCGTCCGCTCACTGTAGAAGATTTCAGGCCGAGGAAGTGCTTGCTTTGAGGAGTAGCGAACGCTGGCAACAACCCCTGCCACACGCTTCCAGGATTTTCCATCTCCAGACACATTTCGGCCGATCGCATTGTTGTCGAGGTAGCGTTTGGCAAAAGCCTCATTCACCAGCACAGCGCTGTCGTCAGTTGGCAGTTGACCGGCCAAAAGCGGAATGCCCATCAAGCCGAAATACTGATTGGAAGCCATCCTGAGGCCAACCGTTTCTGGCGTCTTCTCAGGCAGCCCCTGAATGAATACCGGACCATCCTGTGACTCTCCCTCGAGCGGCAATCGATCCACAATAGCCACCCCGGAAACACCCGGCAGCGCAGCGGTCTTTTCCATGCCTTGTTGAATCGCTGCTCGAAGTTCCTTTTCATCTGTACTCCAGCTCAGGTAAGCTCGGGCACTCAAAAGCCCCTGCTCCTTGAAACCGAGTGGAGAGAATCGAAGCGCATTGAAGTCACGAACCAGTTGGAATGCGGCAGCAAGCAGCACCATCCCCAGTGCGGCTTCAGAGACAATCAGCAAATTGCGCAGTTGAAATTGGGATTGTCCTCGTACATCCTTCTCACGAGAACTCTGCCAGGCCATGACACTGGCGAAAAGAAGGGTGCTCAGAACCCCCGTCAGCATCAGAAAGCCAAACACTCGCACATCGATTGCAGCATTCTTGATGGGCGCAAAGTCATCGCCATAGTTGGCCTGAAGAAGAGCAAGTGCCCAGGGTGCAAGCAGCATCGCAGCCCCACATCCAAAGCCAACCAGCAGCGCAGACTCAACCAGATGCAAACGAATCAGATGCCAACGGCCGGCGCCAAGAAAGAGGCGCACCGTGTCTTCCTTCTTTCGTTCCATCGCACGGGCCGCCAGCAAGCCGGCAAGATTTACCAGAGTGATCAAAAGCAGCAGCGCAGCGGCACCTTGAATGTAAAGCGCCGGCTCTCGAGCATCCTCACTCCAGGCCTCTTGGGCTCGAACGATTCGCACTCTTGTGCCACGATCCGAATCTGGAAACTCCCGTCCCAACTGCTCAGCCACGCTCGAAGCCTCAGCTTCGGCCGCAGCAATTGAAACGCCTTGTTTCAACCTGGCCACAACAGGCAAATACCCGGCCTTTCGCGGACCATCCAGCAAGTCTGCGGCAATCGGTGTGAGCACGTGCCTGTCCTCACCGAGCGCTGCGGAGTTGTCGACGACACCGATCACCTGATAAGCGTCTGCCCCCAGGCGAATCGTGTCACCCACTCGCGCAAGAGACCGGTATTTTGCCGTGAGAATCGCTACTTTACCGCCGCGCAATTCATCGTCTGTAAATCGACGGCCTTCGATCATGGGCGCCCCAAGCAGACCAAGCCAATCGCCCACAACCCGCACCACATTTACTGGACGATTGCCCTCGCGCTCCCGCAATTGCATCGATTCGCCGTAGCTGCTGGCAACAATTTCAAAGCCCGAAACACGACTACGCCAATCAGCGATTCGCTTTGGGTTGCTGTTGCTGTTCTTGCCCTGACGAATCTCATTGAGCACCACCAACCGGTCTGCCGCAGGAAAGGGCAAGCTGCGCAGAAAGAGCGTATCGAGGACGCTAAACACGGCGGCATTTACGCCGAGGCCAATCGCAAGCAACAACACGCTTGAGACCAGAAAGAGCGGGCTGCGACGGAGCCGCCGGTATCCTACCCTGACATCGCGCATCGTGCCCTCGAGCCCAGCCAGCATATCGGTATCTCCGGCTTGCTCCTGTTGGCTCAGAACATTGCCAAAACTGAGACGTGCTTTCTGCCGCGCCTCTGCCTCCGTCATTCCCTGGTTGAGGTACTCTTCAGTTCTCATCGCCAGGTGAAACTCGGCTTCTTCTTCAGCACGCCGGCGCACTTCATCCTGTGCAAAAAGGGTGGTCTTAAGTCGATTCAAAAATCCCATGGCAATTCCCTTCCCCTAGACTGCGTCCAGAACCAGCGAGACACCGAGAGTAATCCGCCGCCAGCTTTCCATCTCTTGCTCCAGTTGCTGCTGGCCGGTCTTGGTCAACGTATAAAAACGCGCCTTGCGATTGGATTCGGTCAATCCCCAACGGCTCGCAATCCAACCATCCTGCTCCATACGGTGCAGTGCCGGGTAGAGACTGCCCTCTTCCACTCGCAGCAAATCAGAACTCATTTGCTGAATTCGACTTGCCACGGCATAGCCATGCATCTCACCCAGTGCAAGCGTCTTCAGAACAAGCAGTGTCAGGCTGCCCGAGAGTGCGTCATTTCTGGTTTTGGAGGACATTTTCGATACCTAGAACTCTAGACGTAGCTTTCTAGGCAAAGGTTCAAAAGATTTCACTCATGAACTCATATTCAATGAGAAAGTCTTCCAATCGAATCCACTACTCATTCAGTTCCATGCGACCGACACGATTGCTATATTTACTGAGCTTCTTTGCTCCCATCGCTTTTTTGTTGGGATACATTGCGGGAGCGCCGCGCCCGGCAGCCCCGGATCTAAGTTTCGAACACATCAATACAAAGACTCTCCCTGTGGCTCCTATCGATTTCTACCGCAATGAAGATTCGATTGCTGTTCAAGAAACGGCCTGGATGCAGCCAAATTCCCACTTCGACAAGAAATAAGCGGGCAGCAGCTTGAGTACCATCGAAGGATGCAAGAGCTTTATCTGATCCGCCATGGCCAAGCAGGCTTGAGGAGTGATTACGACCGATTGTCGGATTTGGGCCATCACCAGGCAAACCTTTTGGCGGACTGGTTCCAAACACAGGGGCTACACTTCGATTTGGTGCTCAGCGGCGGGCTCAGGCGTCAAAAAGAGACCGCGGCCGCAATCAACAGCGCCGCAATCGCTGACCCTGCGTGGAACGAATTCGATCTCGATGCAGTCTATGCCTCGATAGCCCCCCAGCTCGCAGCAGTAGACGAGGTCTTTCGCCAGGACTTCGAAAGCATGACAAGCGAAGCGGCAGATCCAGCCCACCCCGTGCATCGAGCCTGGCGTCCCAGCGATTTTCAGGTGGTCAAGGCATGGCTCGAAGGGCGTTTCTCCGTAGATTGCGAAACCTGGCTTGCCTTCCACCAGCGCATCTTGCAGGCATTCTCAAACCTCGATGCCAATACTGAGGCAAAACGCATTGCGCTGGTTAGCTCTGCAACACCGATCGGCATCAGCACGGCAAAACTTTTCGAAGCCCCGGTTCGTCAAGTTTTTGAACTTGCCGGCAGCCTTCACAACGCTTCATTCACCATTTTCAAGAAGCGTCCCACCGGCTGGGCTTTGGCCGGATTCAACCATACACCTCATTTAGGAGAAGAAAAGCTTCGCACCTTTCGCTAAATCCCAAGCAATCGTGCGATTCTGATACGTGGATGTCTGGTGCTGCCGTCATACCCGAACTGGAACGCGAATCGATCGAAGCGCATGAACCGCTGTTTCATGTCGTGCTTCTCGACGATGACGCCCACACATACGACTACGTAATCGAAATGCTTCAGAAGCTCTTCTTCTTCAGCTTCCAACAGGCGCTCGAACACGCCAGCGAAGTCGATGAAAAAGGCCGCACGATCATCATGACGGTCGAGCTACCGATGGCCGAATTTGCCCGGGATCAAATCATCGCCTACGGCCCTGATTACCGCATGGAAAATTCAAAGGGCTCGATGAGTGCAATCATCGAGCCCGCAGTTTAAAACTTAAAAACCAGAACCAGTCTTAGTGGCTCATCTTCAGCTTGTAGCTGCCATCAGCCAGCTTTTCGCGGTACAGATCATGGCAGCCCTTGCAGGTTGCGCCAACTGCAGCGAATTCACCAGTGCCAGCGGCAAGAGCCTTGGCAGCAGCAAGAGATTTGCCATTCATTTCGATGGCATCAGCCTTCTTGTGTGCAGCAAAGAACTTGGCAGCAATTGTGAACTGATCCACAAGTGTCTGGCCACCAGCTTTCAGAGCAGCAGCGTCCTTAGCTTCATTTGCTTTGCGCAGTTCGCCCATGGTCTTGCCGACCGTCTTCATCGCCTTATCGAGATCTTCTTCGCTTTGCGAGAAAGCAGGCACGATTACGAGCATCCCAGCGAGAAGGAAAGAAATGGATTTACCAAGTTTGGTCATGGGTCCTATCTTACTTCCGTCCGACTTCCCATGCAAGGTGCTCCAACTCAGGCTTCAAAAGTTTAAGCCATGCCACTTCCACCGCGTTGGTAGAACCTGGCGTTGAGAAGACCACTTTCCCGCGATACGTTCCAGCTGTCGCACGGCTCAACATTGCCGCAGCCCCTACTGCTTCATAGCTAAACATGCGAAACAGCTCGCCAAAACCCGGCAAGGTCTTCTCCAACTTTCGCGACAACACATCAAAGGTGGTGTCCCGCGGAGAGATCCCTGTGCCTCCATTAAAAAGTATCAAGCGACACTCTGTTGCTGCGAATTCATCCAGTACGGCGGCAACCTGATCGGGCTCGTCCTTGATAATGCGATAGCCGTCGACGCGATGCCCGAGGGCTTCGATTTCCCTACGAAGGTACTTTCCGTTCAGATCTGTCTCTTCTGTGCGCGTGTCGCTAACGGTAACCAGACAAACGCCAATTGGCCCCAGATCTTTGGCCAGATCCTTATGTTCTGCAGTGCTCACGGTAGAACGATCTCCTTCGATAATTTTCCTGCTTTAATGCTGTCGTAGGTAAAGGTCAGATTGCCAGGATTCGCTTCCACCAGAAACATCAGCGTTTTGGTAGAAGCACCATCAACCCCACCGGAAACGAAGAGCCGCTCCGGGCGATGTTCCTGCAGGCGAACCTTGTTCAGATAAGGGTCATCCACAATGCCGCTCGACAACACCTTCGCTCCCTCAATCGTCGCCAGATCCTGACGGTGAATCTTGTTCTGCTGCACAATCCCGGCAACGCTCGGAATCATACGGTCGTTCAGCACCGGGATGTGCAGACGATAAAGCCCATTCTTCAGCTTCACGACGGTAGGCTCTTCAATCTTCAATCGGGGCAGATGATAGCCGTGATAGATCACGTACATGGCATTGCGATGGTATTCCTCAACCGAAAGAAATCCTTCCGGCGGGCGTCCGGTGTCATGCTTAAATCCACCAATTTCAACATCCCCATACTGCGGGTGTTTGAAGCTCTTCCAGTCGACAAACATACGCCCCTGCGTCAGTTCGTCGTTGAACTTCATCACTTCATCCTGGCTGACAGTCTTGTCGCCGTTAAAATCCTGCTGCGGGGCATTCAGCTCGATGCCCACACTGAATGCGCCAACGCGGCCATAGGTATGGTCGGCTGAGCTGCCATAGCTATCCCCAAGCACAGGGGCCACCCAGACATAGCGATAGCCTGGCAACATCTTCTCGCCTTCTTTACCCAGAAAGTCATGTACACGAAGATCTACCTGGCTCATCGGCTTTTGGCTCCGAGCACCCGGCATACGCAGAATCAGCTTTCCAAAATTGTGGTAACTCATCACCACATTGACGTTGAGGTGCTTTCCCATCCACTCTGCGATGTTGCGGGCTTCCGGGTACTGCAATGGGTACTCGCTGGCTCCAGCCTGCACATAACGAGGCTGAAAGCCATCACCCCAAACCCGGTTCGGGTCGACATACCCATAGGGATCTTCATTCACCTGGCCATCCCCGTCATTGTCGATGCCTTCGGTACCCAGCATGATGTAATCGCCCAGCTCGTCCTGCCGCACAGGCACAAGCAAGCGCGAATCCTTAGAGTCGAGCCTGTGAGTTCCCTGCCCGAGCGCAACCTTCTTGCGCATCATCGTGATCTCACCATCGCCATCGAGATCATCAAAACCGTCTTCATCCATCAGCCCATCGCGATCATCATCGATCGGCACAGGAAGCGTGCGCGGAAAATTCGGATTCGACGCCTGCGTGAACCAGCGCTCGCGGCTGTCAATATTCATCATCGGAATGACGTAGAGTGTTGCCCGGTCTAGAAACTCGGTAACTCGCGGCAGCTTACCGTAGTTTTTGAGTACGAAATTTACCGTGTAGAGTGTAGTCTCGGTACCCTGAATCTCGTTGGCATGGGTCGAACCATCGATGTAGACCGCTGGCTTGCTTTCTGCAGCGCCCGTCTTCGGATTGGTGATCGTCAGCAGCCAGGTATCGCCGCCAGCACTGGTCTTGCCCAGGCTCTCCAGCTTTACCCACCCGGGGTAAGCCTTCTCATAATCCCGCATCAGCTGAAGCACTTCAGCGTTTGGGTATAAACGGTCCCACTTCGGGTCTGGGGCTTGCGTCTGGGCGCACAATAGTGCGCCGCAGAGCAAGCAAGAAAGAATGGAGCGCATCATGGCAGTGTGATCGTACTGCTGACCTTACCGGCCTTGACGCTGTCATAGGTAAAGGTAACCGGCCCGGGGCGCGCCTCAACCAAAAACATCAGCGTCTCGGTGGAGAAGCCGCCCACCCCGCCCGACACAACCAGCCGCTCAGGACGATTCTCCTGCATCTGTACCTTGTTCAGGAAAGGATCGCGAACAATGCCGCTGGCAATCACCTTGCCGCCGCTGATCGTGGCAATGTCCTGACGGTGCAGCTTGTGCTGTTGCACTACGGCCGCAGTAGTTGGGATGATCCGCTCGTTCAACACAGGAACATGCAAGCGGTAGAGCCCTTCCTTCACCTTCACTACTTCAGGCGTCTGCACCTTTAGCTTCGGCAAATGATAGCCATTCAGCAGGATGAACATCGCATTGCGATGACATTCTTCCACATTGAGAAAACCCTCAGGCGAACGGTTCGTGTCGTGCTTGTAGCCGCCAATTTCGACATCCCCATACTGCGGATGCTTATAAGCCTTCCAGGGTACAAACATACGCCCCTGCGTCAGCTCATCGTTAAACTTCATCTGTTCTTCCTGGCTGACATTCTTGTCGCCGTTGAAGTCCTGCTGAGTCCCATTGAGCTCGACAACAAAGCTGATGGCACCGTGCCGGCCATAGGTGTGGTCCGTCGTGTCCCCATAGCTGTCATAGAGAAGTTGCCAACTATTGCCGTACTTGTAGCCAGGCAGAATCTTCTCGCCTTCCTTGCCCAGAAAGTCATGCACGCGCAAGTCGGCACCATTCATCGCCCGCTGGGGCTTAGCCCCGGGGCCACGCAGAATGTAGCGGCCAAAGTTGTGAAAGCTCAGCACTGCATTCACGTTCAGATGATTGCGGGCCCATTGCGCGATGTTGCGCTGCTCCGGGTACTGCAAAGGATATTCGCTCGAACCGCTCTGGACATAGCGCGGCATCCAGCCCTCGCCCCAGGCGCGATTCGGGTCAATATAGCCATAGGTATCTTCGTTCACCTGGCCATCACCATCGTTATCAATCCCCTCGGTGCCAAGCATGATGTAATCGCCAAGTTCATTGGCCGTTACTTGCACCATCAGGCGAGGATCTTTCGGGTCCAGCTTATAGCGGCCCTGCCCCATCGGAACCTTCTTGCGCATCATCGTGATCTCGCCGTCGCCATCAAGATCATCGAAGCCATCTTCGTCGGCAACACCGTCCCGGTCGTCATCGATCGACACAGGCAAGGTGCGCGGGAAGTTGGGCGTCGCCGGCTGCGTGAACCAGCGTTCACGACTATCGATATTCATCATCGGGACGACATATAGCGTTGCGCGATCAAGAAACTCAGTCACACGCGGCAACTTCCCATAGTTCTTGAGAACAAAATTGACGGCATACATCGTCACTTCAGTTCCCTGAATTTCATTGGCGTGAGTGGCACCGTCGATATAAACTGCGGGCTTGGTATCTGCCGCGCCAGTCTTGGGATTGGTGATCGTCATCAACCACGTATCCCCTCCAGCACTGGTCTTGCCCAGGCTCTCGATCTTTACCCAGTCTGGATAAGCCTTCGCGTAGCCACGCATCATCTCAAGGATTTGTGCGTTCGGGTACAGACGATCCCACTGAGGATCAGGAGGAGCCACCTTCGGGGTGAGCACCTGGTTTTGCCCCATCAGGGCTCCACAAAGAATCAACGAAATCAAAGCTTGCGTCTTCACTGGAGAACCACCTCGCGCCGGTCTTCGCCAGCGTTCTGCGTCAGGATGCTCACGGTAATCTTGGCACCGGGCGTTGCACTCACCATCCAGGTGGCTTTGGTTGTGCCACCAGACCCGGCGATACGCTCATTCGCACTCCGGTTGTTTCCCTGCACCAGGCTCGCCCCCGAAGGCAGCGTGATCGTAAGCCGCGCCGGCAGATAGCTGCGAGTGCGCACCTGCAGACGGGTCGCCGTCGGCAGGAAGCCGTTGTTCACAGCAGTGGCATTCACTTCATAAATTCCAGATCCGAGCGACTTCACCTGCACATCGGCAATCGCAACTTCAGCAAGCTTGCCAGCCATGAAGATCAAGGCATCGGCATGCACATCGGCCGCCTTCTTCAGTTCAGTCTCATTCGGCGTAACGGCCAGAAACGGATCTACACCGCCCACCTCGGCCTTGGTTCCATCAGGAAGGGTCACCGCAGTCCAGGCAACCAGGCCGTCTTTGGCACTAGCGTCGACATATGCAATCGTGTCTTCATCAGGAGTGGTCGCCCCCCCACCATTGGCAGCGGCCGGACGGGCAGCATCGCCAGCTGGCTTTGCGGCAGCCTTCTTCGGGATCCCCCATACGTCGAGTTCCACCGCCATGGTGCTGTATTGGTAATACAGCCAGTTCTGCAGCCCGCCAGGAGAGCTTTGTCCACCACTGCGCTTGCTGTCCAGCCCTGCCTTCTC
>CANGVB010000053.1 GCA_947456995.1 Bryobacteraceae bacterium
CGCCGTCTCCGGCGTCATCCATCCCAGTAAGGTCTTCGCGCACAGTGCCGCAGGCACACCCATCACCACGCTGAAGAACAACCCGATCAGAATCGATTGCCCGGCCGAAGCGCTCGCTCCCTCCGGGTCTTTCTCGCCAATCCGACGCGCTACAAACGCCGTCGCACCCGCGCACAAGCCCATCGCCACACCAAACCCGATCGTCTCCATCGCCTCGGTCAATCCCACCGTGGCCACAGCGGCCGGGCCCAGCCCGGCCACCCAGAACACATTGACGATCACAAACAGGCTCTCCATCGAGAGCTCGAGCACCATCGGGATCGCCAGCAACGCGATGGCCCGTTTCAAACTACCCTCAGTGAAGTCCTGGTCTGAACCCCGCAGGGCTTCCTTGAGGGTTTCGATCATCGTTGATTGGCTTTCAGAATCTTCTTACGCAAACGAATCGACTTCGGCGTAATCTCAACAAACTCATCGATCTCGATGAATTCGATGGCCAATTCTAAAGTCATGATCTTCGGCGGCACCAGACGAATCGCATCATCAGCCGACGAGCTACGCATGTTCGTCAACTTCTTCTCGCGAACAATGTTCACCGTCAAATCCGAATCACGCGAGTTCTCACCCACGATCATGCCTTCGTAAACATCCTGGCCCGGCGAAACGAAAATCTCACCGCGCTCCTGCAGGCCGTTGATCGCAAACGCCGTCGTCACACCCGAGCGGTCAGAAATCAACACACCCGTCGGACGCATCGGGCTGTCACCCTGCCAGTCCATGTAGCCGTTGAACAACGAGTTCATGATGGCCGTACCACGGGTCTCGGTGAGCATTTCGTTGCGGATACCAATCAAGCCGCGCGAAGGAACCTGGAATTCAAGCCGAACGCGGCCCGAACCATGGTTCACCATCTTCATCATCTTGCCCTTGCGGTAGCCCATCTTCTCGATCACCACGCCAATAAAGGCTTCCGAGCAATCGATCAACAGAATTTCCTGCGGCTCTTTGAGTACGCCGTCGATTTCCTTGGTCACGATTTCAGGCTTTGACACCTGAAGTTCATAACCTTCGCGACGCATCGTTTCAATCAGGATGGCCAACTGCAATTCGCCGCGGCCCATTACCTTCATGCTGTCCGGAGTCCCCGTGTCATCAACACGCAGCGCTACGTTGGTCAGCAGTTCTTTCTCAAGGCGATCCTTGAGGTTGCGGGATGTAACGAGGTGACCTTCACGGCCCACAAAGGGCGACGTGTTGATCGTAAACGTCATGGCGATCGTCGGCTCGTCGATGTGAATGCGGGGCAGTGGCTTCGGGTTCTCAACGCTGGTAACGGTTTCACCAATCGTGATTCCTTCCACACCGGCAATGGCGATGATGTTGCCCGGAAATGCTTCGGTCTCTTCTACGCGCTTGAGGCCTTCAAAGCTGTACATCTTGGTGATGCGCGTCTTCTGGAAGCTGCCATCGAGCTTGGCGATCGATACTTCAGAACCATGCTTCAGCGTGCCGTTGACAACACGGCCAATACCAAGGCGGCCCAGATAGTCGGAGTAGTCGAGGTTTGCAATCAGCATCTGCAGCTCGGCTTCGGCCGAACCCTTCGGAGGCGGAATGTGCTTAACGATCGTCTCAAACAGAGGCTCAAGCGTTTCGCTCTCGTCCTCCATATTCATCTTCGCCACGCCGATCTTTCCGATGGCGTACACCACAGGGAATTCCAGCTGGTGCTCCTGCGCATCAAGATCGATGAACAGGTCATAGATCTCGTTCAGTACTTCCTGCACGCGCGCGTCAGGGCGGTCGATCTTATTGATGACAACAATCGGGGTAAGGTGAGCTTCCAGCGCTTTCGACAACACGTAGCGCGTCTGCGGCAGCGGGCCTTCGCTGGCATCGACAAGCAACATAACGCCGTCTACCATCTTCAGGGCTCGTTCCACTTCGCCGCCAAAGTCACTGTGGCCAGGGGTGTCGCAGATGTTGATCTTGACGCCCTTGTAGTTCAAGCCGGTAATCTTGGCAAGGATGGTAATGCCGCGCTCACGTTCCAAATCGTTGGAATCCATTACGCGGTCAGTCAGTTCTTCATTGGCTCGAAAGATGCCACTCTGCCGCAACATGGTGTCGACCAGCGTCGTCTTTCCATGGTCTACGTGCGCAACAATAGCGATGTTTCGGATCTTCTCAGGATAAAAAGGCATGGGTTGGGTAATCTATATGGTCGCACGTTGTGGCATCTTGCCGCTCGCGACGCCCCCGTAACTGCTACCCTAAGGTTGCAATGGCTGAAAGCCCCGACAATCCCACTGTCGTCATCGTTGGACGACCAAATGTGGGTAAGTCCACTCTATTCAACGCGATAACCGGTACCCGGCGTTCCATCGTAGGCGATGAACCCGGCATCACGCGCGACCGTATTCGCGGAATTGGAAAATACCGCGACCGTCATTTTCACGTAATTGACACCGGCGGCATCATCCCGAACGACGACGAACTCATCCCCTCGAACATCCTCAAGCAGGCAAAAAAAGCCTTCGACGAGGCAGACCAGATTGTCTTCGTAATCGATGGTCGCACCGAAATCACCTCTGCCGATCGGGACCTCGCACAGATGCTGCGCCGCCTCGGCAAGCCCATCACTCTCGCCGTAAACAAAATCGACGTCGACAAGATCGAAGTCAACACGAGCGACTTTCATGTCCTCGGCCTGAGCCCCGTAATCGCCATCTCCGCAGAACACCGCATTGGCATCGACAACCTGCTCGAGCACATCACGGCCACCTTCCCGGAAGGCCCCGAGATTGAAGTGATCCCGCAGAAGCGCCCCATCAAGGTTGCCATCATTGGCCGCCCCAACGTGGGCAAGTCGACACTTCTCAACTCCCTCACCGGCACCGAGCGTGCCATCGTTTCACCCGTCGCCGGCACCACCCGCGACGCTGTCGACGAGACGGTAACAGTAGACGATCAGGAATTTACTTTCGTTGATACGGCAGGTATTCGCCGAAAAGGCAAAACCACCGAGATGGCTGAAAAACTCAGCGTCATGATGGCCCGCCGTCACATCAGCATGGCCCATATTGTCGTCGTTGTGATCGATGCCCTCGAAGGCGCAACGGCCCAGGACGCGCACATCGCCGGTTACGCCCACGAAGAGGGTCGCCCCATCATCATGGTGGTGAACAAGTGGGACGCCCACCCGACGCGCAAGTCTAAAGAATTTGCCGAAGAACTTCGCGACACAATGAAGTTTCTCGAATACGCGCCCATCGAATTCATCTCGGCCTCTAAGGGCACCAACGTCAAGCGACTCTTCGGTTTGGTCAAGAGCGCCCAGGAAGCGATGAACAAGCGCGTCACCACCGGTGAGCTCAACCGCTTCGTCGACTACATCACTCATGAGACGAACATGAAGGTGAAGTACATCACGCAGGCTAGCGTAAGACCGCCGACATTCGTTGTCTTTACTGACAAATCGAAGCCTTTGCACTTCTCCGACGAGCGCTTCCTGATCAATCAGATCCGCAAGCACTTTAACTTCGGCCCCACGCCTATCGAGATCAAGGCCAAGTCCACACCTGGCCGAGGCCCCAAGGATAACGAAGACAAGCCAAGATCAAAGGCAGCCAAGGCGAAAGCCTCGCCGCCACGCAACGCCGGAAAAAACTCCTAAGCCTGATCCCGCGCAATAAACCCAAGCGCCATCTCGGCACGCCGCATGCGCTCCCGTGTCAACGCAATCGCCGTATTCTCGATATGCGTCCCGCAAGGATAGATGTCCGGTGAGTTTCGCAACCCAAACTTGAGATAAATCGGAGCCGCCACCCGGATCAGTTCCGGTATCTCGTAATAGCGCAAGAAGCCGCCAATGTTATCCGGTGCCTCAACATAAAAATCAATCGGCGCATCAATGGCCGCCCGAATCCCGGCAATCTGAGGAATCGTCAAGTCGCTGGGGATGTTGATCGTCGTGGCGCCCAGATCTTCCAGCAAACGAGCTGAAGCCGGATTGCACGGCGCCATCATCACACTGGTTTTGATGATCAGATCGGGAGGCAAATCCCCCCGCTTCTTCGCTTCCCCCATCACCATCAAATTCCCAAGATCGCTCACCAGAATCGAGCGAATCCCCAACCGCAGCGCCCGCAAAACATCCTCCATCGCAAACGCAAGCTGATCGGCCCCACGCAAACTCAAACCGAGTGACTTGCCCGCTGGCGAGAACACTTGAGCCCCAACATCAAAGGTAGCCCGCGGCCCCACAAACAAATTCACTTCGATGTTGTTTTCAGCACCCAGCCGAACCATCTCGAGAATCTCGTCATCGGTAAGCAACATGATGCCGCTACCCTGACTGATGCGATCCACTGGAACCCGCCGCCGGGCTGCCTCTTCAATCACCACAGCCAATGCCTTTGGCCCTTCGGTTGATGGAATCTCGATCTTCCAGGCCTTACCATCGGCAAAGCGCTTGGTCGAAGTCGGCGCCGCTGCCGGGTCTCCATCCGGCAATCCCTGCAATGCAATTATTTTCTTAGCCTCAATCATGTCGAGACTATTCTATGCCGCCCGCCCCAGCGGCTCCGTGCCCTCATTCAAAATATCCAGATATCGCTGGTAGCAATAAACCTGATATCGCTCCTTGCCGCTAATCTCGCGCAGCAGATCTTCCTCGATCATCGTCGAGATCAACTTACGTACCCCGGGCCCACTCAAGTCCATAGCCAAAGCCAACTTCGGAGCCGTCCAGATCGGCCTTTGCCGCAACAACTCATGCATGCGCAGCAGTGAACTCGAAGACCTCTTATGCGTCTCCAGCCTCTTGCGATCCGCCTCAAACAGGGCCACCAGCCGACGCGCAGTCGAATAAGCATTCTCCGCCGTTGACTCAATCCCCTCCAGGTAAAAGCCGATCCAGCTCTCCCAGTCCCCATCCACGCGAACCGCCTGCAGCAGCTCGTAATAGCGATCCCGGTTCTGCTTAAAGAACAAACTCAAATACAGAATCGGCTCATGGATTACATTCTGAGAACACAGCATCAGCGTGATCAACTGTCGGCCCAGTCTTCCGTTCCCGTCCAGAAAAGGATGGATGCTCTCAAACTGAACATGCGCCATCGCGGCCTTAATCAGCGGCGGCACCCCCGGCGTCTCTGCATGCAAAAACCGCTCAAACGAATCGAGACACTCCAGCATCTCCTGCGGCGGCGGCGGAACATAAGTTGCATTGCCCGGCCTTGTCCCGCCAATCCAGTTCTGGCTCGTCCGAAACTCCCCCGGCTGCTTCTCACTCCCACGCCCACGCCGCAGCAAAATCCCGTGCATCTCCCGCAACAAGCGCAACGACAACGGCAAGCTATGGCGCATCCGCTCCACTCCGTGAAACAGCGCCGCTACGTAGTTCGAAACTTCCTCAACATCCGCTTCCGGCACCCCAGCCACCTGCTCACTCTCAAAGAGCAACAAATCTGCCACAGAAGACTGCGTCCCCTCGATCTGAGAACTCAACACAGCTTCTTTGCGCACGTAATAGTAGATAAAGAGAGGCAAATCCGGCAGCAGCAACCCCAACGCATCCAACCGCCCCAGCGCCACCGTTGCCCGCTCATACCTCTCCAGTTGCCCTTCCAGACTCGCCAGAGGCTGGGGTGGAAGCGGATTCGGTATGTACGCACGTACCTCCTCATCGCCATACCGGGTTATGCGAAATCTCCCCGTAACTCGCTTCACAACCCAATCCTAAGGCAACTCCAGTTTCCCTGTCAATCAATAAGACAACTTTCAGCCTCCAAACTTTCCTTAAAATCCAAACCCGCCTTCTAACGCAACTCAAGTTTCCTTAAAACTTCCTCTCAGATTACGCACAATACAATGAGGAGGATTCTTCACGATGACACTGTCCGACGAAGCTCGCTGCTTCGCCGAACTCGTTGGCCTTCCCGAGTCTGAGCGCGCGGCTTACCTGTCCACGCTCGATCTCGATCCTGACGCTCGCAATCAATTACTCAGCCTGCTAGCGCTCGACAACGACTCAGAAGAAGATTTCCTTTCCGCCATCCAGGAGGAAGCCCGACTCTGGAGTGATCAGGACACTCTGGAGCCGGGAACGATGGTGGGTCGCTTCCTCATCGAAAAACGGCTCGGCCAGGGTGGCACGGGCGAGGTCTTCCTCGTCCTGTTTGAAGAAGAAGGCTCCACCCGTCAGGCTGCACTCAAGATCCTGCACTCTCACCTGCACCGCAGCGGCCAAATTACACTTTGGGACCGCGAGCGCCGTCTCGTCTCCCGCCTCTCTCACCCCTACATCGCCTCCCTGATCGAAAGTGGCACTCTTTATTCCGGCCAGCCCTACCTGCTCATGGAATACGTCGAAGGCCAGCGGATCGATCACTATTGCGAGACTCTCCCCATCCAGCAGCGCATCCAGATCATGGCTAAAGTTTGCGATGCCGTTGGTGCCGCTCACCGCCAGCTCATCGTCCACCGCGACCTCAAACCCGGCAACATCCTGATCACCGTGGATGGCCTGCCCAAACTTCTCGACTTTGGCATCGGCCAGGCTCTCGACCGCGATCAACAGACCTTTGAAGCCGCAACCCTCGCCTATGCCAGCCCGGAACAACTGACCGGCGCAGAACCCACTACCGCCTCAGACCTCTTCTCCCTCGGCCGCATCCTCGAAAAACTGATTCCGCGTTCTGACCCGAGCCTGCTTTCTATCGTTCGCAAAGCCACCCACACCAACCCCGACCTACGCTACGACAGCGCCGCCGCCCTGCGAGACGACCTCAATCGCTGGCTTGAAATCCGCCCCGTCACGTCCCATCCCGACACCTGGAGATACCGTGCCACCTGCCTCGTCAGACGCAACCGCTGGGGCACCATCGCCACAGCCGCCGCACTTATCATCGCCACCACCGCCCTCGGCCTCGCCTGGCGTCAATACCAGGAAGCCCGCCTCCGCTTTAGCGAACTCCGCACTCTTGCCCGCGTCGCAATCTTTGACCTCGACACAGCTATTCAGAATCTCCCCGGCTCGCTCGATGCCCGAAAAAAGCTACTCGAAACCGCCCTCAGCTACCTTACAAGCTTGCAAGCTGCTGCAAAGAACGATCCTTCGCTGCGTGGTGAACTTGCCGATGCCTGCCAGCGTGTAGCGCTCCTGCAGGATACAGCCACTGGCCCAAGCCTCGATCGCGCGGATGCCGCTATCGAATTACTCGAGGAAGCAATTCTTCTCAGAGACAGCCTGGGCCAGCAAGATTCGAAAGACCCCAAAATCCGTGGGCTTTATGGTGAGCTATTGCGCCGCCTCACAACCTTGAAGCGAAGCCGCATGCGCACCCTGGAAGCAGATGCTCACCTAGCCAAATTGATGCCCTTCTCCGAGCAATGGATCCGTGATGAACCTCGAAGTGTTCCGGCCCTTGAGCTTTCCATCCTTACCCACGAAGAAGATACCAGGCGACTCTTTCGCCAGAACAAGAAAATTCCTGCTCTTGAGAACGAACGCGCCATTCTCCCCAAGCTTGCCTTACTAAGAGAATACGTGGGCGAATCTCCTCACTACTGGAAACTAGCCACTGATATACATCAAACGCTGGCCATAACTGCCGCGGCCTGTAACCTTACAGACGAGGCGCTCGAATCCTTTCGCGTGGCTATCGACTCTTCTCGAAAGTGGAACGCTGCGATGCACAACGTCCAATCCAACCGGTCGTTACTGATCCTCTACTCAGAGGCCATCTATCTTGCTCTTGAAATTGCGCCATCAAAAATCAACCAGTGGCAAGAATATCTCGATGACTTCGAGCGCATCCTTAATTCGCCTACCCTCCCTGACCCCAAGGGAACGTATTGGAACCGGCACAAATCCGACCTTCTTTCACTCCGGGGACATTTAGCCGCGGCAAAAGGCAACGCCAAAGAAGTGGACGCTTATTTCTCCCAGGCAATGGAAGGGCTCGACCGCCGCAAAGCGCAGGGCCAAACAGACTACACGATGGCCCTCCTCAAATTCAGAATCTCCAGTCGCTGGGACCGCTTTCGCAAGACCGGCCGCTAGGCTCCCATTTCCCGCCGCAACCAGTTCTGCGCGTAACGTATCTCGCGCCGCACATCCACCACATCCAGTGACAAATACTCGGCTGATTCTTCAGCCGTAAGCCCACCAAAATAACGCAATTCCACCAACTGGGCCTTGTGCGCATCAAGCTCCGCCAGTGACTTCAAAGCCTCATCCAAACGCACCAAAACCGGCGGCCTGTCTGGAATCGCATCTGCAATTTTTGGCACCTGCTCCAGTGCAACCTCGAGGCGCTTATCCCTCCGCTGCGCCATTCTTGCTCGCGCATGATCCACCAGAATCTGCCGCATCAGGCGCGATACCATCGCAAAAAAGTGGGCCCTGCTCTCCACCGGCGGCAGATTGCTCTTGGTCAGCCGGACGTAGCATTCATGCACAATCGATTCCGTGCTCTCTGAGGCATAGTTCTCCCCAGCGAGCCTTTGCCGGGCAATCGCCCGCAGTTCCGGGTAAATCAATTCGTACAGCTCGGCCTCTGCGGCCGAATCTCCCGCCTGAAGTTTCCCAATCAGTGTTGTCAGATCAGTTTCGATCTATACAGTTTAAGACATCAGGATTCCTTAAGCTTTCTGAATCACCACCCCGGCTTCCGTTATCATGAGAAGTAGTGTGTCTTGCTGAACAAGCTTGGGCCCACGCCACATCCAACCCCATGTCTGCATCACCAGAAACAGCGTCTTCCTCGCTCAACGACTGGCTCGCCGAAGAGCTCTATCAGGAATATTTGAATAACCGTAGTGCCGTCGACACGGCATGGAAGGGCATCTTCGACGAAGACGCGCCCACCACCACCACGCCTGCAGCAACGCAGGCCACCAACGGAACAAACACCCCCAAGGAAATACCAGCAGTGGAAACCAAACCCGCGCCGGCTCCAGCAGCGCCTGCCCCCTCAAACACCTCCAGCGATCTCATCGCTCGTGCCTCAGCTCCGCCCAAAGAGCTCGGTCCCGCCGAACAACTCGTCCCCCTGCGTGGCACCGCCGCCCGCATCGCCGAGAACATGAACCTCTCGCTCGCCGTGCCCACCGCCACCAGCCAGCGCTCCATCCCGGTCAAGGTGATCGATGAGAACCGCACCCTCATCAACCAGAGCCGCACCATGGGTGGCAAAAGCAAGATCTCCTACACCCACATCATTGCTTTCGCCATCAACAAAGCTCTCCAGAATTTCCCCAACGTCAACAGCGCCTACGCTGAATCCGACGGCCAGCCCTTCCGCTGGGTCAAGGGCCAGGTGAACCTCGGCATCGCCATCGACGTCGCTGGCAAAGACGGCACACGCTCCCTTGTAGTCCCCAACATGAAGAACACCGGCCAGTTGAACTTCCAGCAGTTCCTCGCCTCCTTCGACGAACTCGTTAAAAAAGGCCGCACCGGCAAACTCGCCCTGCCTGACTTCCAGGGCACCACGATTTCGCTCACCAACCCAGGCACTGTAGGTACTCTCGGCTCCGTCCCTCGCCTCATGCCCGGCCAGGGAGCCATCATTGCCACCGGCGCCATCGACTATCCGGCTGAATATCAGGGTGTCCGCGCCGAAACCCGCTCCATGCTCGGCCTGAGCAAGGTGATGATGATGAGCTGCACCTATGACCACCGCGTCATCCAGGGTGCTGAAAGCGGCATGTTCCTCGCCCGCTTGCAAGACCTCCTCAACGGTGCCGACGGCTTCTACGAAGGCATCTTCGCAGACCTCAAGCTTCCCTTCCGTCCTGTCTCCTGGCAAACCGATCAGGCTGTAGCTCAACTCCCCGGCATCAGCACAGGCAAGATTACTGCCGAATCCTCCAAAGCTGCTGCGGCCCTTCAGCTCATTCATGCTTACCGCGTCCGTGGCCACTTGATCGCAGATCTCAACCCCCTCGGCGTTGAGCCCCAGTATCACCCGGAGCTTGACCCGGCCACTTATGGCCTCACCATCTGGGATCTCGACCGCGAATTTATCACCGGCAACCTGGGCGTCTCGACAGGCCTTGGCGGTGTTCCCGGTGTCAGCACCCTGCGCGAAACTCTCGAAACCCTTCGCCGCACCTATTGCAACAAGGTTGGCGTGGAGTACATGCACATCCAGTACCCCGAACAGAAGGCCTGGCTGCAAAACCGCATGGAGCCGCCCGTCAATCACGCTCCCCTCGACGAGCCCACCCGACGCCGTATCCTCGAACGTATTCTCCAGGCTGAACTCTTCGAACAGTTCCTCCACATGCGCTTCGTTGGTGCCAAGCGCTTCTCCCTCGAAGGCGGCGAATCCACCCTCGCTATCCTCGATGAGCTGCTCGAGCGTAGTGCCAACTCCAACGTCCATGAAGTAGTGATCGGTATGGCCCACCGTGGTCGCCTCACTGTTCTTGCCAACACCGTCGGCAAGCGCATGGCTCAGATCTTCAGCGAGTTCGAGGGCAACATCGACCCCAACTCGACGCAAGGCTCCGGCGACGTCAAGTATCACCTTGGCGCTTCCAGCGTCCGTACCTCTTCCAAGGGCAAAGAAGTTGTAGTGAGCCTCGCTCCCAATCCAAGCCACCTCGAAGCAGTCAACCCCGTCGTCGAAGGTATCGTCCGCCCCAAGCAGGAGCGCCTCGGCGACACCAAGCGTGAGCGCGTAATCCCGGTTCTGATTCACGGCGATGCCGCCTTTGCCGGCCAGGGCGTCGTAATGGAAACGCTCAACCTTTCACAGTTGGAAGGCTACACCACCGGCGGCACCATCCACCTGGTGATCAACAACCAGATCGGCTTCACCACCAATCCGCAGGACGCCCGCTCGTCCAGCTACTGCACCGATATCGCCCGCATGGTTCAGGCACCGATCTTCCATGTCAATGGGGACGACCCCGAAGCCTGCCTTCGCATCGCACAGCTTGCTTTCGACTTCCGTCAGGAATTCAAGCGCGATGTCGTCATCGACATGATCTGCTACCGCAAACACGGCCACAACGAAGGGGACGATCCTTCCTACACCCAGCCGCTGATGTACAAGCTGATCAAGAATCACCCGTCGGTTACCGCTACATACAGTGATCGCCTCATCCGCGAAGGCCTGCTCAATGCAGCCGAGCTGGACTCCATCAAGAAGCGCATCCAGGCCCGGATGGAAGAAGGCTATCAGTCCGCTCAAACCACGGCCGAAAAGTTTGAAACCGTCGAGATGACCAGCTACGAGCAATCCGCTCTCCAGCACGTCAACGCCGGCAACACCGCCATCGACAAGGCCATGATCGACAAGGTGATCAATGGCTACCTCACGGTACCCGAAGGCTTCACCGTTCACCCCAAGCTCAAAACTAATACCCTCGACAAGCGCAAAG
>CANGVB010000054.1 GCA_947456995.1 Bryobacteraceae bacterium
GCCCGCATGTGGTTTGCCGCCTACGTTGTCCATTTCAGGCGTGTACGCTGGCAAGCTGGAGCAGCATTCTTTCTCTCGCATTTGCTCGATGGAGATCCGGCCTCGAACAACCTCTCCTGGCAGTGGGTAGCAAGTACCTTCTCACACAAACCCTACTTCTTCAATCGCGAAAACCTGGAGAAATACACCCATGGCCTGCACTGCAAGCGCTGCCCCGTCAGAGGCCGCTGCGATTTTGAAGGCAGCTATGAACAGCTCGAATCGAAGCTGTTCCGAATCGAGGCAAGATGAATGAGCTGATCTGGTTGCACCCGGATTGCCTGGCCGCCGACAACCCGGCCTACCTGAAGTACCCAAAGGCCAACGCCCTTTTTGTCTACGATGAAGACGAGATCGAAGCCGAAGAGTGGAGCCTCAAGCGGATCGCATTTCTCTATGAAACGCTGATCGAACTGCCAACTGAAATCGAGCGAGGCAACGTCGTCGCCCGGCTGCTCGAAAAGCGGCCGACGAAAATCGTCACGGTCGATAGCGTCAACCCCCGCTTTCACGCCTACGTGAAAAAGCTGCAAGCGCAGTTGCCAGTAGAAGTCTTGCCAGCTGTACCCTTTGTAAACTATCGCGGCAACTTGGACCTCAAGCGTTTCTCCCGCTACTGGAAGCGCGTGGAACCCATTGTCTTCGACAAATGAGCTATCAGGTTCTTTGGTTCAAGCGCGACCTGCGTATCGAAGACCACCGCCCGCTGCTCGAGGCTTCGCGCCGCGGCCCCGTTTTGCCGCTCTACATCATCGAGCCAGAGTGGCTGGCCTCCCCAGACTTTGACCCCTCTCACTTCACCTTCGTACGAACAAGCCTCGTCGAGCTCGATGAGCAATTGCGAAGCCTCGGCCAAGGTCTGGTGGTGAAAGTAGGAGAAGCAGTAGACGTATTACGGCAATTGCCAGTGGCGCATCTCTGGGCCCACGAAGAGTCTGGCAACTGGACTACCTACCAGCGCGATCGACGTGTGCGCAAGTGGGCGAAAGAAACCAATACGCCCTTCACAGAGTACCCGGCCAATGGCGTCGTGAGGCGGCTCAAATCCCGCGACGGCTGGTCTCGTAACTGGGAAGACCGCATGGCTCAGCCAATTCTCGACCCACCGTCCCTGCTTACGCCATCGCTTGCACCAACGCAGATTCCAACTGCGAAAGAACTCGGCATCGGCCACGACAACCGAAATCTGGCCCAACGCGGCGGCATTCGAGAAGCCTTCGAAACTCTCGATAGCTTTCTATCCGCACGAGGCGTACGCTACCACATGGAAATGTCGAGCCCGGTAACCGCAGAGAGCAGTTGCAGCCGCTTGTCGCCATATCTCGCCTACGGCAACCTCTCCACGCGCCAGGTGGTGCAAGCCACTCGACGCCGAGTTGCCACCCTGAACGAATTTGACCCTCCAACCTGGAAGCGGGCGCTCCGAGCCTTCGACGCACGCCTGCACTGGCGGTGTCATTTCATGCAAAAGATGGAAGACGACCCCCGCATCGAGTTCGAAAACTTCGTCCGCGCCTATGACGGAATGCGCGAGCCACACTGGAATGAAGAATGGTTTGAAGCCTGGAAGGCAGGGCAGACAGGCTACCCCCTGATCGATGCCTGCATGCGAATGCTCAATCAAACCGGGTGGATCAATTTCAGAATGCGCGCCATGCTCGTAAGCTTTGCTTCCTATCACCTCTGGCTCCACTGGCCAAAGCCCGCCCTGCATCTGGCGAAGCTTTTCCTGGACTATGAGCCCGGCATCCACTACAGCCAGTTTCAAATGCAGTCCGGCACCACCGGCATCAACACCCTGCGAATGTATTCACCACTGAAGCAACAGGCAGATCAGGATCCTGACGGTGTCTTTGTAAAGGAATGGCTTGGAGATCTGCAAGGCTATCCGCCTCCGATTGTCGATCACAAGGAAGCGATTGCTTTAGCCCGCGCCCGAATTGGCGCTGTAAGAAAGCAGACCGGCACACGCGAAGAAGCCCGTACGGTGCTAAAAAAACATGGCAGCCGTAAAAAAGCACCTGCCAAAAAAGCGCCGGCAAGGAAGCAAAGCCGCCAGCAGATGTTATTCTAGAAATACCCCGATTCGAAGGGGACAAAGAAGTAAAAAAGCTAGGGATATTCCCGAACGACGCGGCGAAGGGGCGCTCTTGTGAAATTCACATCAGACGCCCCTTCTCCCTTCTGGAGGTCATTTTTTTCCATGTCGAAGATGCTTGAAGAGATCCGCCAACAGCCTGAGGCCTTGGCCAAAACACTGAAGCAGGAATGGAAGGGCATCGAAAAGCTGAAGCAGCAATTCGAAGCCTATCCGCCACGAATGATCGTGCTCGCAGCACGCGGCACCAGCGACAACGCAGCCCAGTTTGGCCGCTACCTGCTCGAACTGCTCACCGGGATTCCCGTTTCCCTGGCTGCCCCCAGTATCTACACCCTCTACGGTTCCAAGCTGAATCTTGAAGACACCCTCGTAGTCGGCATTTCGCAGTCTGGCGAATCCACCGACACCAACATCGTGCTGGAGCGCGCCAAAGAATGTGGCGCATTCACTCTCGGCATCACAAACGAACCAGATTCCACGCTGGCAAAGCTCGGCCACGCCACCATTCTCGTTCGTGCAGGCAAAGAAAAATCAGTCGCTGCAACCAAAACCTATACCGGGCAGTTGCTCGCGATGTACATGTTGGCCTACGCTCTCGGCGGCAAGATTGCACTCAAAGACCTTGAAAAGCTCCCTGAGCTTGCGGCAAAGGCCTTGAAGCTCGAGCCGCAAGTGGCAGCCATGGCAGGCCGCTACCGCTTCATGCAGCACGCTGTAGTCGTCGGCCGCGGCCTCAACTACGCCAACGCCTTTGAGTTTGCCCTCAAGATGATGGAGACCTGCTACGTGATCGCCGAACGCTTCTCGAGCGCCGATCTTCTCCATGGCCCGATTGCGATGGTAGATCCGCACTTCCCCGCCTTCGTCTTTGCGCCGTCCGGCGTAACCTGGAACCCGATCTCCGAACTGCTGGCCCGCGTCGATGCAACAACGCACGAAACCTTGCTGGTAACAGACAAGAGCAATAAGGCAGCCTTCGAATCCAAGCGCCGGGCCTTCCGCATTCCAGTGGCCATCCCAGAGCTCTTCACCCCGATCCCGTATATCATCCCCGGTCAGCTCTTTGCCGGCTACCTCGCAACCGAGAAGGGTCTCAATCCAGACCAGCCCCGCTCCCTAACCAAGGTCACGCAGAACCTCTAGCTCATTCGTCCGGCCCACCGGAGAAAGCGCCACATCTCAAAACGATGTTGCCATAGAAAAGCCCAGAACTCGCGGAAGCCGATTGCTTCCGCGTGGGTTCCCCAATAGGTTTCCATGCGCCAGCGCAGATAAGGGCTCGCCCAGGGGCGCAAGCGATAGCCGCGGGAAGACTTCCAAAGAAACGCAAGCATGTCGGCTAGGGCACCAGGCTATTCGGCTTCACACCGGCTTTGGGGGCTCCGGCATAATAACCAGACCTCGTACGCACCATCGGACGATTCGAGCCGCTGGCGGTCACCTTAATGCTCCGGAATGTCCCGTCTAGTTCCTGCACCGTAGGCGTGTACCCAATGACGTACTGATTGCGGATGTCTTTGGCCACTTCGAGAGCCAGAGCGTCCACCTCTTCGAGCGTCTTCGGAAAGAAGCAAAGCCCGCCCGTTGCCTTGGCAATCGTCTCCAGCGCCCGCTTTGCCTTCTTCGATTCACGCGGAATCTCGTCATTGAGCAGCGCAATTGAATAGATCACCGCGTCTGTGGTGTGCGATTGAGAAATCAGCTTCTCAAGCGAAGTCTTGCTCGCAGTGTCAGCGCCATCGGTGATGAGCATCAATACTTTTTTGTCGCGCTTGGCCTTCGCTTTGAGGTGGTCGATCGACATACTGATCGCGTCGTACATCGCAGTACCGCCGCGGGCATCAATTCGCGTTAAGCCCTCTTCCATCTTCTTGATCTCGCCAGTGAAATCAACATCGAGAAACGCATCATCATTAAAGTTGACGACAAATACTTCGTCGAGCCGGTTCGATGCCTTTACCATCGCCAAAGCAGCAGATTCGGCCTTGTTCCGGCGCAGACGCATGCTGCCACTATTGTCGACAATCACACCAAGTGAGATCGGAACGTCTTCGCGCCTGAAGATCTTAAGCGGCTGCTCAACGTTGTTTTCGTAAACCTTGAACGCCGCTCGCGGCAAGTCCGTAATGATATTGCCCTTGCTGTCGACCACAGTTGCATTCAGTACAACCAAACGAGTATCGCTGCGAAAAACCGGATCTTCTTGCGCGAAGAGAACCGGCGCGGCGATGGCAGCCGTCAAAAAAGAGCGACGGCTATTGAACGGGGGCATAATATCCTTGCCGCCAGGACGGTCGCAAAGCAGGGAGACCTCTTGGCTGAACTAGCTTGACTTGAACTTTACGGTATTTTCCGTCTCTGTCCTGATTCTTGGGCGAATAGCCGATCAGGTATTGGTTTCGAAGTTCAATTCCAATTTTAGCGGCAACATCTGGCAATTCGTTAACGTTTTCAATTGAGAAGTGCTTCCCGCCCGTTTGCTCTGCCAGGTCGTTCAGCAGTCCAGGCCCGGATAACTCTTCGGCGGTTCTGCCGCGTGCTCCAACAGATTCAAAGATTCCAATCGCGTAAAGCTGCACATCTGCTTCACGCACCAGGTTCTTGATCTCGCTTTCGGTATAGCGGCTTGAATTGTCGCCACCATCCGAAATCACAAGTACAGCCTTGCGAGGGTTCTTGGCTTTCTTCATCTGGTTCATCGCCAGATAAATACCATCCAGCAGCGCGGTTCGCCCCTTGGCCTGAGTAAACGTCAGCCGGTTCTGGATCTCCTCAGTATTGCTGGTGAAGGGAACGATCATCTCGGGCCGGTCGTTGAACTGAATCAAAAAGAACTCGTCATCAGGGTTCGCTGTCTTGAAGAACTGCGCCGCAGCCTGCCGGCTTTTCTGTAACTTTGACCCCATGCTGTTGCTGGTATCGAATACCAGCCCAACAGATAAAGGTGCGTCTTCGCTCGCGAATTGGGCAATCGTCTGTTCAATTTTGTCTTCGAAAATCTTGAAGTGCTCGCGTTCGAGACCCGTAACGAACCTGTTGAGCGGGTCAGTCACTGACACTGGTATCAACACAAGGTTTGTATCGATTCGCAGGTTGGCACCCTTGGAAAAATCAGCATCCTCGGGCTTCATCGGACGGCCTTCACGCCTCTCGATGTTGACACGTCCAGGCGGGGGTACTGTTTCAGACTTCTTTGCCGGGGGGACCGTTTTAGTCTGCTCAGAGGCATCAAATCCAGGCGCAAGGGAACTTACCAGGATTACCAGAAGGAACTGTGACGCTGCTAAGGATCTGCTTTTCATCGGAATGCCTTGCCCGGAGCTATTTCCTGAAGAATACCACTCAGGCCACAATCACCGCCTACCCTTAAGACGGTAGAAACTGGCGAAGCGGTGCATAGAAGGCACGAATAAAGTCTTCGGCCGCAGCTTGTGCCTTGTCGTTGGAATCGTTGCTGTTCAAACCAATCACCACTCTCACAAGCGCAGTGTCTGTTCGATTGTCCTTGATCGCATCAAGCATGGTGTACAGCTTCGCTTTGTATTCGCTGGCTACAGCGCGATCACGACTTTGATACCAGTACAGCACCAGACTTTTGCTATCGCCGCGCTGAATGATGTAACGATTCACTTCAATGGGCTCAGGTCTACCAGGCAATGCCACCATGATGTGGTCATTGACAACAGGTGTCCAGCCGGCACCCGGAAGGCAGTTTTTCGGCGAGTGCGGCACTGCACCCGTTCGTTGGCTCCGGAATGCTGCTACAAAAAGGTTCGCGCCCATTCCAAGTACGCTATTTCCGTAAGAACGATTTAGAGTATCGTCAGCCTTAAGCACAGCCTGCGTCTCGGCATCCACAACGCCTTCCTGTACTTTTTCCCAAACCCCAAGTGTTTGCGGCAGTTGTACCAGAGGGCGGCCCGCTGCAACCTTTTCAGATTTAGTCAAGGTGTAGTAAGCAACCGTCTGGATTGCCAGAACGGCACTCAGAATGAGAACCGTCGACTTAACTGACTGGTTCTTGATTTGCTTGAGATCTTGCATTTGAAACTCCTTTACTAAACCAGATTGCGAAGCGATGGAAAGCGAGAAGCAGACTCAGGGCGATCATGAAAATAACCCACCCCTCTGCCGTATGAAAAAAGCCTTCAGCCCATTCACTCTTGTATTCGTAGAGCACACCGGTCATCGAAACACGGAATGCATTGGCAGCGATCGCTATAGGTACAGTTGCTATCAAAAGCAACGCACGCATCCAGCCTCGCGAATCGAAAAAGAACCCATAAACGAGAGAAAGAAACGTGAGTGATAGCAGTGAGCGGATTCCGCTGCATGCTTCAACCACCGACAACTTGTGCTCTGCCAGCTCCAGAACATTTCCGTCGCGCAAAACAGGAATACCAAGAATCAGCAATGATTTTTCTGCAACTATGCTCGCGAAAATCTGCAAAGGGAAAGTGATCGCCGTATAGATCACCGTTGGGATCGGCACCATGAAGAAAAGCAGGAAAATTGGAAAGGCCGTAAGCTTCAACACTTCCCGCCCACCAGCAAAAAGAACTGCTCCGGCAATAGAGAAAACAATCGAACTGCGAGTCAGAAAAAGTTCCGCAGCAATTGTGCCAAGGATGAACTGAAGGGCTCCGTAGAACATTACCACCAACCCAAGGTAGTCCCGGCTTATCTTGGCGTTGAGAATATCATCCTTGCGCTGCCAGGCAATATAGATTGCGACGACGGGAACAAAAAAGCCATGTCCCATGTCATCATCATTCATCCATTGGGCAACAAGCCACTCCAGCATCGGATAGAAGGAGGCAATCATCAAGCCAGCAATCCAGGCCATCGGCACCCAAAATGTGGCGGAAAGATTTGGGGTTGGCTTCGCTACAGGTGTTGCCTGTGAGCTCTCCTCAAGGTTGGCTTGAACTGGACTTTCCATATACTCCATCCAGCAGAACATTCTGTTCCGCCTCTTCTCAAGGTACAACAGTGCGAGTGGTTATAGGACGATGGTAAGTTTTCACCTTAGTACACTAAGAAAATGCGGTGCTTGATACCCGCTGTCTTCGCCGCACTCCTCCAGCTCTCTGCCCAGCAGGCAATCATGCCCATCGGGCAAATCAGGCCGGACATGGCTGGGGTGGCAAGAACAGTATTTCGCGGCCAGGACCCGGAAGAATTTCCGTTGCGGATCCTTGGAGTGCTGCAAAACAGTGGCCCTGGCCAAAACTTGATTCTCGCCCGGCTCCTGACTCCCAGGCTCGAGCAAACCGGCGTCATGCAAGGAATGAGCGGCAGCCCCGTATACATTGAAGGCAAGCTGGTAGGTGCCATCGCCTTTGCCTTCCCCTTCGCCAAAGAACCAATCGCCGGAATTCGCCCCATCGAAGAAATGCTTCAGGTTGAGCGATCCCGGGCAACCATTCGAGCCGAAAGCATCCATTTGGGCTCAAGTGAACTCGTTGCCGGCAAAGCACAGAGCGAAACCAATCAAGCCAGCGCAGTCCTGACACCGATCTCATTTGCCGGCATGACCGAGCGCACAGCCCAACACTTTGCCAGCCAGTGGCGGCAACTTGGCTTTGCCGTGCAACAGGGAGCGTCGGGCAGCCAGCCAGCCGGAGCAACCTCTCCCCTGCGGCCCGGCGACATGATCTCCGTGCAGTTGATTCGTGGCGACATGAACTCCGGCGCAGACGGTACCGTTACTCACATAGCCGGCAATCAGGTCTACGCCTTCGGTCACCGCTTTCTCGGCGGCGGCGCTGTTGACTTTCCCTTTGCCAAGGCAGAAGTCATCACTTCGATGCCAAATCTCAACATGCCATTTAAGATCAGTCAGTCGCTCAAACCGGTGGGCACCATTTTCTTTGACGGTGAAGCCGCCGTAAAGGGCGAGCTTGGCCGCGCACCCAAACTCGTTCCCATGACGATCCGGTACCGCGATGCTGCCGGCCTCAAGGAATACAAAATGGAGATGGTCAGGCATTCCCTGCTCTCCCCCCTCCTACTCCAGATGGCTCTCTTCTCCACCCTCGATAGCCACTTCCGCAGTGCCGGCTCTGGCACAGTAGACCTCAAGGGCGAAATCCGCTTTGCCGGCCAGGCCAAACCTCTTGAAATCGAAGGCCGCTACTCCGGAGACAACAACCTGCCCGTTGCCGCCTCACTCGGCGCTGCCATCCCCTTCGCCTTCTTTCAACAACACGTAGAGGAAACCTTCTTGCCAGAATCGATGACCTTCGACCTAGTAGCCAACACAAAGCATGAGCAGTGGGTGATCGAATCTGCCTCTGCCTCCCGGCGCAGCGCCAAACCGGGCGACACCCTAACCATCCGCACCCAGCTCTCCAGCCCCAACGGCGTCGAAAAGATCGTCGAGCATCAGTTCACCGTCCCTTCCTGGCTGCCAGGCGGCGAGACTTTAACCTTTACCGTCGCCGATTCCTTCATCACAAACCTGCTCGACTTCCGCTCCTTCTACCAACCCGGCGGGCCCGTCTTTCGGTCCACTGCTGAATTGATCCGCACCCTCGGAACCCTGCACCCCGCAAACGCCATGTATGTTCGCGTCTTCCGGTCGAGCCCCGCCTTCCAATCCGGAGGCCGCGAGCTCTCAAACCTCCCGCCTTCCATTGCTTCCACCCTGCAGAAGACTCCCGGCACCTACTAGCCCGTCTACCAATCCCGACTCTTCGACCGTGAGACACGCCTCCCCGACGGCGTGGTCTCGGGCTCACGCACCTTCACTCTGGAAATCGAAAAATGAAGCGTTTATCGCTACTCCTGCTCTTGAGCCTTGCCGCCCATGCTTCCGGCCCTGCCACCTGGGAGCTCTCACAATATGCAGACTTCATCAAGGGCAAACTCAAGAATCTGTCGTTAACCCGCGACGGCACTCTCGAACCCGGCCCCGCCATCGTAGCCACCCTGCCCCTCGGCGAAGTTTCGCTATGGTCGATGGCCGCAGCGCCAGACGGCAGCGTCTATCTTGGCACCGGCCCCAAAGGCCGCATCTATCGATGGAAGAACGGCGCAAAGTCCCTCGAACTCGTTGCCACCCTTCCAGAGCCGCACGTCTTCGCAATCTCCATCGCCCCCGATGGATCCGTCTACGCCGCCGGCTCTCCCGGCGGAAACATCTACAAGCTCGGTGCAAATCAGGCAACCCTCTTCGCGCAAACCGGAGCCAAATTCCTCTGGTCTCTGCTCGCCACCTCCAATGGAGTCTACGCCGGTGGCGATGACGGCCGTATCTTCCGCACCACCGCTACCGTCAGCGAGGTCTACTACGAAAGCGGCCAATCCAACATAACGGCTCTGGCGCTTTCTTCGAGCGGCATGCTGCTCGCCGGCTCAGACCCCAACGGCATCCTCTATCGCATTTCAGCCAAAGGCAAAGCCCAGGTCCTCTACGACGCTCCCTTCACCGAGATTCGCTCCGTGCTGCCTCAAAAGAATGGTGAGATCTTGTTTCTCGCCATGGGCGGAGCTGCCGCCCGCCGCTCCCAGACAGCAACACAGCCCACCTCCGCTTCACCAGCCGGAACCATGCCCCAGGTAACAACCACAATTACAGTCACCGAAGAAGCTCAGGCCGGCATCGATCTCAAGCCCAAACCCGCACCAGCGGCAACTCCTCAAACACCAGCCGCCACCCCCGTCGTCAGCAGCATGCTCGACGTGCCTGGCCTCGATCGCTCTGCCGTATATCGTCTCAACCCAGACCTCACCGTCGACAGCCTCTACGTAACCAAAGAAGAGAGCCTCTTTGACATCGCCGAATCAAACGGCAAGATCTACTTCTCCTCAGACCGGCAAGGCCGCATCTATCGTCTCGATGGAGACCGTACCGCAACCATGCTGGTTGAAAGTGGCGAGTCTGAAGTAGGCCGATTGCTTCACACCCCAGCCGGCTGGCTGGCTGCTGTCACCACAAGCCCCAAGCTTTTGCAGATTGCCGACACCCCCACTCCACCCTACGAATTTGAATCGCCCGTCCACGAGGCGTCCAACATCGCTCTCTGGGGCGCTTTGAATACCACTGCCAGTGCCGCTCTTCGCTTTGAATCCCGCAGCGGCAACTCCGCCAAAGCCGATGCCACCTGGTCCGATTGGCAGCCCCTGCGGGGAAGCAATGTCCAGAGCCCGGCCGCCCGTTACATCCAGTGGCGCTTCCGCGGCGAGCAGAACTTCAAGTTGAATTCGGCCACGCTCAACTACCTGCCCCGCAACCAACCCCCGCTCATCAAATCCCTCACTGCCGTCCTCATGATGGTGCCAAGCAACGCCCCCAAAACCCAGGCCGCAGCAACCACCAGCTCCACCTACACGCTAACCGTAACCGACACCGGCGAAGCCTCCAGCGCCACCAGCGCCGGCACAGCCTCGCTGCTAGCTTCCAGGCCCGCCGGCCGGCAATTGATGTTGAGTTGGGTGGCCGAAGACCCCGACAGCGACACTCTCCAGTACAGCCTGCACTTCCGGGCCGAAGACGAAACCCAGTGGAAGCTCCTCAAGCAGGATCTCACCGACACCAACCTCAGTCTCGACGCAGACACCCTGGCCGATGGCCGCTATCTGTTCAAGGTCACAGCCAGCGACACGCTATCCAATCCAGCCCCTGTCGTGCGTTCCAGCGATTTCACCAGTGTTCCCGTACAGCTAGACCAGACGGCACCAGTTCTTGAAGCAACCCTCAACGGCGCCGCACTCTCGATCCGCTGCAAAGACGATGCCTCGCCCATCCGCCGCATCGAATACTCCGTCAATGCCGGCCGCTGGATCCTGCTCGACTCCACCGACGGCATCTACGATTCCCGTGAAGAATCCGCCAGCACCACCCTGAACCTGCCCGCCGGCGAAAGCCTGGTCACCCTAAGAGCCTTCGACGCCTCCCTCAACGTCGTGCTGCGCAAGCTGATTGTTCGCCGCTAGATCCCATTCCTGCAGGGAGTCCAGAGATCCCACCGACGTCGCCGGCCCGTACCGGCAACCTTGGTAACACTTTAGCCCGACGACATAGGTGACATTTGATTGAGGATCGGGATGATCTGGATCTTGAGTATAGTGTCGCGTCGTCAGACCGTACCCCGTATTCGGTCGGCGACCTTGGTAACACTCTAGCCCGGCGACATGGGTGACATTGGATTGAGGATCGGGATGATCTTGATCTCGAGAGTAGTGTCTCGTCGTCAGAC
>CANGVB010000055.1 GCA_947456995.1 Bryobacteraceae bacterium
AAGCGGGTGGTGCGTTTGAGGATCTGGACGGGGCGGTAGCCGAGTTCTTTTTCGCAGCGGATCATGGCCTGGGGGGATTCGATGCCTGCGCTCTGGTATTGGTCTGTGGTGATGAGGACGGGTTTGTCGAGGGGGATTGCGGCGCGGAAGAGGATGCGGGCGGCGTTGCGGATGTTGGTGGTGGTGTGGCGGGCGTGGGGATCGATGAAGATGGCTGAGGCGGGGATGCCGAAGTCGTTGATGAGGACGCGGCGCATCTCAACGGCTTCGTTCCAGGGTGTCTGGTTGGGGTGGACGTAGCCGCCCGAGACGAGGATGAAGGGGGCGAGGCCGCGGCGGTAGCGATCGGCGGCGAGTTGGGCACGCCATTTGGCGAGAGGGTCCATTGGAGTGGTGAGGCGGTCTCCGCCGGCACCGGGGACGATGATGGCGGAGTAGGAGTAGCGGGTGAAGTCGGTACGGGCGGCTTCGGTTTGGGCGGGCTTGTTTTCGGTGGAGTGGAGGGGTTCGTGTCGAGCGGCTTCGTCGCGCCAGTTCATCTCGAGAAGCATGGTGGCGAAGTTGAGGGGGGCCTGGTGGAAGAGCTTGAGTTCGGCGTTCTTTTCGTCGAGCATGTTGGTGGCGACGTCGATGCGGAAGCCGAAGCGCTGGCTTTTGATGTCGTGGGCGATGGAATCGATTGCGGGGTAGCGCGGGGGCTTGCCTTCGGCGTAGATGTCGATGAAGCGGTTGATGTTGGTGGCGGATTCGGTCCAGACTTTGGTGAGGAAGGCTGCGTCGTCGAGGGAGTTGTAACGAATGAATGCGCCAGACTGGCGGGCTTGCTGGAGGAGGGGCTTGAGGCTGGGGGTGAGGCTGACGATGGCTTTTGTGGCGGTATCGATTTCATCGGGGGTGAGGCGGTAAGCGGCGGTGTGGCAGGGGACGTCCATCTTGCAGGTGGCGGCGGCTTTGGCGAGGGCGGTGCGCTTTTGCTCGGCCAATTGTTTGAGTTGGGGCTGGGCGAGGAAGGGGGCCGGGTTGGCTTCTACCAGTGCGAGGAAGTAGAAGTTCTTGTCGCGCAGTGGGTGCTTTAGCTCTAGCGGCTGCGGGAGGGGGGACTGGGCTGTGAGTGCGAGGAGTAGGCTTGGCCAGATCATGCTCCTCAGAGCATAGCGAGGTTGCGTTAGTGTTTGATTACGGCTTTTGGGGGAGGGCTGCTATTGATGACGCAAGGGATGTCGGGGTTGTCACAGGGGCCGGCGTCTTCGTCGGCTGGCTCTGGATTGTCGAGGCTGAAGGTGATTTCAAAATCCGAGATACCCATAACGTAGAGACGGGCGGTCTGGCCGGCGAGATTGTCGGAATGGCCTTCTTCGAGGCCCAGGACTTGCGGATAGTAGCCTGGATGGCGGGCGATGTCTCCGGGGCCAAGGATGCGCTGGAGGGGCCGCCAGCCGAAGGGGTCGCTCAAGTCGGAGTTGAACGTCATGTCGATGCCGGCCTGGGGCCAGCCGGGGTTACAGCAGGAGCGATTGAGCAGGATCACGTATTTGTTGAGGTGGGTGTTGTAATGGACGGCTGGGCCCCAGTGGGAATCGGTGTCCTCGGCTTGCCACCCACGGGTGGCGGGGAAGATGGGCGAGATTTTACCGCCGAGGCCGGGTTCTTCAAATTTGCCGAGGTAGAGTTTGTTGACTTTGCCTACTGGAGCGAAACGGTCTTCGAAGGCCAGACGGGCTGTGGCGACGCCCTGGGAGGAAGTGGGGCCAGCGTAGTTGGTGAAGAAGAAGTAGAAGAATTTGCGTTCTTTGTCGAGGATGACGCTGATGTCGCCGTGGCCGCCAGAGAAGAAGCCGTTTTGGGCGTTGCAATCGATGGGGTCGCCGGAATCGAGGACGATGCCGAGGTCTTGGACGGTTGCGCCGTTGTCGCGGGAGATGGCGGCTCCGATTTTGGGAGCGGTAAGGTTGGTGCCGGAGCAGCGTTGCTCGGGTTCGTGGTGATAGAAGAGGAAGAGGGTGCCGTCGGTGTCGCGCCAGACAGCTTCAAACCAGACGGGGCTGTGATCTTTGGAATCGAATTCCACTTTGCGGGTGTTGGAGAGGTTGAACTGGTCTGGGCCGGAAGAGATGTGCGGCACGCCGGTGGAGTGGAAGAGGTACATTTGACCGTCTGCCCAGAATGCAGCGGAATTCCCGTCGATGACAGGGGGGAGCTCAACGCGCGAGACGAGGCGGAGCGTGGCGCTTTGGGGGTAGAGAACAGGGGCAACCAGAGTTGCCGCGAAGAGTAAGCGCAGGAGCATCAGTACTATGTTGATGCAAGACTGGCCAGACTTGTTACGTTCAAATGTTAAGAAGTGTGAGGAAGAGGGTAGTCCAGCTTACTGGACAAGCGTATCGGGATGGACAGGTAAGGGCCCCAGGATGTCGATATTGAATGTGGCGGCGGCTGTCATCAGGCGGCCCATGTCGGGTGGGCCTGGCGGGGTGCCGACGGGCTGACTGAGTTCGAGCATGAAGTCTTCAAAGCCTGCTGGGGTGCAGAAGATCAGCATGTGAGCTGGGGTATCTCCAACGACACGGAATCCGTGAATCACCTCGCGGGGACCGAATACGAAATCCCCTTTACTGGCAAGCAGCCAGGTGCCATCGACAAAGAATGCGACCTGACCGGAGATGATGTAAAACGACTCATCTTCGTTGTGGTGGACGTGGAGGGGTGTTTCAAAGCCCGGGGGCATCAGGGGATGCTCGGCTAGCGCGAAGGCCCCGTTGGTTTGACCGCCTTTCGCTCTGTAAAGGGTCTGTAACCCAAGGAAAACAGCTTCATTGTCTTTGAGGGTGTTGAGAAAGGGTTGCATTCGATTCGACTCGTAAAGGGACAGTATCACATGAGGCAGGTGCGGGTGTTTAGTAGAATTGGGGACCAAGGAGCTGCCCGATGAGCAAGATCAGCCTTAAGGTAAATGGCGCGAGCCACAGTGTCGATGTCGATCCAACGACACCACTTTTGTATGTGTTGCGGAATGACCTCGATTTGCATGGCCCGCGCTTTGGTTGTGGGCTGGGGCAGTGTGGGGCTTGCACGGTGATTATCAATGGTGCGGCAGTGAGATCTTGTGTGCTGCCGGTGAGTGCGGTGCGTAGCGAGATTACTACGCTTGAGGGATTGTCGAAGGGTGGGACGCTTGACCCGGTGCAGCAGGCGTGGATTCAGGAGCAGGTGCCGCAGTGCGGGTTTTGCCAGAACGGGCAGATTCTGACGGCGAAGGTTTTGCTCGACAAGAATCCGAATCCGACTGATGAGCAGATTCGCAAAGGGATGGCCGGGGCTTTGTGCCGGTGCATGACTTATTACAAGATTCAGGCGGCGGTAAAGGTTGCTGCGCAGTTGAAGAAGAGCGCCACGGGGGTGGGGGCATGAGGATGTTTGATGCAGTTCCGAAGCAGGTAGAAGAAGAGCTTTCGCGGCGAGGATTCCTGCACTTGGCAGGAATGTTTGTGGTTAGTGTCGCTTCGACTCAGGCGCAGAATGCCGGGCCTTATCCTGACCCGAATTACCGGCAGCTCGACTCTTGGATCGTGATTCATGAGGACAGTACGGCGACCTTCTATGTTGGGAAGACGGATCTGGGGCAGGGGACAGGGACGGCTTTTCGGCAGATGATGGCGGATGAGTTGGATGTTGCGTTTGAGAAGACGAAGATCATCATGGGCTCGACGGATGTGACGGTGGATCAGGGCGGGTCTGGCGGATCTGATGCGATTCAAGTGGATGGCTGGCCGATGCGGCGGGTGGCGGCTGAGGCTCGCCGGGTGTTGCTCGAGATGGCCGGGCAGCGGCTGGGTGTTGGTGTGGATCAGCTTGTTGTTAGCAATGCGGTGGTGAGTGTGAAGGGTGAGCCAGGCAAGCGGGTGAGCTATGGGGAGTTGATTGGCGGCAAGAAGTTTAATGTCGCACTTAGCGGCAATGACGTGAATGGGACTACCGGGCTTGCGAAGGTGAAGGCGGTGCAGGATCTGAAGATCGTAGGGCAATCGCCGCAGCGCTACGACATTCCGCCGAAGGTGGACGGGACGCTGAAGTGGGCTGTGGATGTGAAGTTGCCTGGGATGGTGCATGCGCGGAATGTGAAGCCTCCGGTGGCTGGGGCGAAGCTGGTGAGTATTGATGAGGCTTCGGTGAAGGGATTGCCGGGTTTTGTGAGGGTGGTTAGTAAGGGTAACTATGTAGCGGTGGTTTGCGAGCGGGAGGAGCAGGCGATTAACGCTGCCAGGAAGTTGAAGGTGAATTGGGAGAAGCCAGCCGAGGCCCCGTTTCCGGCTTCGGAGGATTTGTTTACTTATATGCGGGCGGCCAAGCCCATGTCTGAGAGGAAGACGCCGGTGGTGGGGAATCCGGAGGCGGCCTTTGCGAGTGCGGCCAAGGTGATTGAGGCTGATTACGATATCCCGTTTCAGGGGCATACGAGTTTTGCTCCGGCGCATGCGATGGCAGACCCGTCGAATGGGCAGATGACGATCTATACGAACGATATGAAGTCGTATGGGATGCGGCTGGGGGTGGCGAAGTTTCTTGGGATCCCCAAGGAACAGGTGAGGGTGATCTGGATGGATGGCCCGCAAGGGTATGGGCGTACTGCTGCCGATGACGCTGGTTTTGAGGCGGCTTATCTGGCTAAGGAATTGGGGCGGCCGGTGCGTGTGCAGTGGATGCGGGATGAAGAGCAGGCCTGGGATACGAAGGGGCCGGCCTTTACCTGTAAGTTGCGTGGGGGCCTTGATGCTTCTGGCAACATGATTGCGTTTGATTATGATTCGCAATGTTGTAACTACGGGCACGTGGGTTATAACGAGCCGGATACGGTGTTGATTGCGCAGTTGATGGGCGTGAGGAAGAATCCGCCGAATGCCGGTGGTGGGGCGACGCCGGATGATATGTATGCGATTCCGAATCGGAGGATGTCGAGCAAGGTGGTGCGGCTACCGCTGATTCATGAGACGCCGTTGCGGACTGGCAACTTGAGGGATCCGAATGGGCCGCAGGTTACGTTTGCGTCGGAATCGTTTATGGATGAGATGGCGCTGGCGGCGAAGGCGGACCCGGTTGAGTTTCGTTTGAAGCTATTTGCCGGAAGTACGAAGGATGACTCGGGATTCAAGCGGGCGCGCTCGATTGCGGTGGTGAAGGCGGCGGCTGAAGCTTATGGCTGGAAGCCGAGGAGTTCTCCGCAGCGGCAGGCCAAGGGTGACATTCTGAGTGGCCGCGGCTTTGCTTATAGCTTCAGGAGCCAGACTGTGGTTGCCAATGCAGTGGATGTTGAGGTGAACCGGAAGACCGGCCAGGTTTGGGTGAAGCGAATTGTTGTGGCGCAGGATTGTGGGCTGGTGATCAATCCTGAAGGCGTGAAGGGCACGATTATTGGTGGGACGCTGCATGCGCTGAGCAGGACCCTATATGAGGAGATGACCTTCGATACTGAGAAGGTGCTGGATCGCGACTGGGTGAATCATCCGACGCTGACGCATATGGATAGCCCGGAGAAGATCGATATCGTGCTGGTGAATGGGGACCCGAATCCGCAGCGACCGGACTTGCCGCACTACGGGGCTGGTGAGACGGTTTGCAAGCCCATTTTGGCGGCGGTGGCGAATGCGATCTTTGATGCGACGGGTGTCAGGCTGCGGCGGCTACCTTTTAAGAAGGCTCGCGTGCTGGCGGCGCTGAACGCAGTAGGATAGTTTGATGATCCGATTCGTTTGGCTGTCTTTGGCTCTTGGCCTTTCTATTGCTGTTGCCCAGCAGAGTCCTGCTGTTGCTCCGCGTCCTGTTAGCACTGGCGTTTCTGCCGAGCGGTTGACGCGGATTGACCGTTTGCTGCAAGGGTATGTTGACGAGGGGAAGATCGCTGGTGCGGTGGCTCTTGTTTTGAAGGACGGGCGGCCGGTGTATGAGAAGGCTGTGGGCTGGAGCGATAAAGAGGCTGGCCGGAAGATGATGCCGAATACTTTGTTTCGGATTGCTTCGCAGACCAAGGCTCTGACCAGCACGGCGATTATGGCGCTGGTGGAAGACGGTAAGATTGGGCTGCAGGAGCCGGTGGGGAATTTCATTGCGAGCTTCAAGAAGACCACTGTTGCCGAGAAGGATGAGTTTGGTGCGCCGCGGATTGTGCCTGCCAAGCGGCCGATTACGATTGCCCATTTGTTGACTCATACTGCCGGTGTTTCTTATGGCCGTGAGAAGCAGGTTGAGGCAATGTATGAAGCCAAGGGATTGGGCCCGGCGGCTGGTAATGGCTGGTATACAGCCGATAAGGACGAGCCGATTTGCGAGACGATGGAGCGGCTAGGGACCTTGCCCTTTGTGGCGCAGCCCGGTGAGGCTTATGTTTATGGCTACAACACGGACATTCTGGGTTGCGTAGTTGAGAAGGCTTCCGGGATGTCGCTTGATGAGTTTATCCAGAAGCGGATTACCGGGCCGCTGGGTTTGAAGGATACGCGGTTTTATGTTCCGGCTGCTGAGAAGGATCGGCTGGCTGCGGTTTACATGACGGGTGCGGATGGGAAGGCTGTGCGGGCACCGGAGGGATCTCGCGGGCAGGGGTCTTATGTGGATGGGCCTCGGAAGAGTTTTGCTGGTGGGGCCGGGTTGACGTCGACGGCTCGGGATTATGCGCGCTTCCTTGAGATGATTCGCGGTGGTGGGAGTTTGGGTGGAGTGCGGGTGCTGGGGCCTCGTGCGGTTGGTCTGATGACTACGAACCAATCAGGTACTTTGCATTCTTCGACTGGATTGGGGTTTGGATTTGGGTTCCAGACTGTGGACCGGTATGGGGCTAGCGGGATGGCGGCTGTTGGTGCGTTTGGTTGGGGTGGGGCTTATGGCACAACTTACCAGGTGGATCCGAAGAGCCGGATGGTGGTGGTGTTGATGTTGCAGATGATGCCGAATGGGACGGATGTTCAGCCTAAGTTTATGACTTCGGTTTATCAGTCGCTGGTGGAGTAGCGCTGCGGGTTTGGCTGTTGCAGCCAAAACTTAGCGAATGAACTTTATTCTGCAGATGCCTTTGCTCTTCAAGATGTCGAACTCATGGTGATCAGAGGTCAAGAGTTCTGCTTCGTTTTCATTCGCCAAGGCAATAGCAAAACAATCTGCGAGAGATACGCGCCGGTGAAGTGACTTCAAGTCTCCTGCGCTCTGCCAGAAGTCTGGAGTTAATGTGTCGTGAGTTTCGATTCCCAAGCGCGTGAGGTCAGTGATTGCCTGGACTGCTTCTTCCCGACCGGCGGCTCGATGAAAGTCATAGTAGACCTCGCAAAAGTTTAGCGCGTGTGCGATGCAGCGATCATTCGGGCTGGCCAATACTTCTGCCACACGATCTGCTCCTGGCTCATCCCGAAGGAAGGCAATCATTGCGCTTGCGTCGAGCACGCAGGTCACGAACGAGATTCCTTATCCGTTTCAGCAGATTTACGTTTGAGGAAGGCCTCAACCGATGTGGGCACATGGCGGTATTTCCCGCGAATCTCTTGGACCAGGGTGCTTTGACTAATTCCCGGAGCGTTCGTTTTCAAGTCTTGCAATGCGGCGATTAGATCTTCCCGCTCAGTTTGCGTGAGCGTTCGGACCGTGTCGAGGATTTGTTCCACAGCAGTTGACATTGATGGCCTCTCTTCTCCATCTTAACCTCGCATGCCATCAAGCTTGGTCCCTATGAAATCCTTTCCGCAATTGGAGCGGATGGGTTAGGTGAGGTCTAAGCAGGAAGCGCTGGTTGGCAAGTAATTTGTGCTTATTTGCGGATCAGATGTAGGTTGAACCAACGGACCATTTCGCCCAGATAGTCTGGTGGGTTGGTGGCTCCGGGGAAGGTGGGGCCGTGGGCGGCTCCGGCGATGCGGAGGAACTTTACCGGGATGCCGGCTGCTTTGAGTTTGGCTTCCATCTCTTCGCTTTGGCTGATGTTGACGGCCTCGTCTTTGTCGCCGTGCATGAGGAGGAAGGGCGGGTCGTCGGGGGTGACGTGGCTGATTGGTGAGGCTTCGATGTGGGTTCGGTATTCGAGGGTGTCTTTGGCCTCGGGCAGGGGACGGGCCATCCCCAGAAGGAATTGACCGTTGGTGCCGGTGAGGAAGTTGACTGGTGCGGCGCGGGCGACGACGCATTGCACTTTGGCGCTTTCGCGCTCTACTGGATCGAGGTCTGTGGGGTTGCCTTTGCCGTCGAGGGTGCCGAGCAAACTTACCAGGTGGCCGCCGGAAGAGCCGCCCGAGGCACCGATGCGGTCTGCGCGGATGCCGTAGATCTTGGCATTGTGCCGGATGAAGCGGACGGCGCGTTGGACGTCTTCGACCGGGGCAGGGTAACGGAAGCGGGGGAGCGAACGGTGGTTCACTGCGAAGACGGTGTAGCCGCCGGAGGCGAGGGCCTTGGCGTAGAGTTGCGACTGGCCGTTGGACTTGAGGGCAGGGGCGTTGTAGGCGAGGGGCGTGGTCCAGCCGCTGCCCGAGACGTAGATGATGCCGTAGCCGTTGGGTTGGGTGGGCTTGTATACGTCGAGGAGGAGTGCCGCGCCGGAGTACATGCCATAAACAACGTTGCTTTCGATGGTGAAGGGGTCGGCTGCTGCGGCGACGGTTGCCAGCAGGATTGCCAGTGTCAGGGTGCGCATGGTCAGGGCCAGCCTATCACGGAGGTGGGGGCGTGCGAGACTGTGGGCATGCCCGGAACATTTAAAATGATTGAGCTTGTTGGGACATCGCCCATCAGCTTTGCTGAAGCTGTGAAGGGTGCGGTGGCTGAAGCAGCCAAAACCGTGCGTCACATGGACTGGTTTGAGGTTGTGAATGAACGTGGCCGAATTGAGGACGGCCAGGTTACCGAATTTCAGGTGACGATCAAGATTGGGTTCAAGATCGAGCGCTAGACGATTCTCTTAGTCGTGACGCCAGGATTTGAGGTCAGCCCCCGCTGGGTGGTTGGCCTCAATTCTTTTTAGGATCTTGTCGAGGTACATGGTGTTGTAGCGGAGGCGGGAGATGGCGTTGGGGAGATTGGGGTCGCCATTCCAGCAGTGTTCGGCGCGGTCGCCGTATTTGACTTCGCCTTTGTAGGGCGGGTTGGTGGTTTTGAGGAAGTCTTCCATCAGGTAGACAGCGTTGTTGAGATAGAAGTTGTCCATGTCGCCGCAGTAGATGTGGAGCTTGCCTTCGAGCTGGGGGGCGAGCTTGGCCCAGTCTCGCTGCAGGATGTGGCGTAGGTCGTAGTTATCGCGCCAGTAAGTGGCTATGTTGGGGTTGATTGCGCCTGTTTCTTTGTCCCAGAGGCGGGCGGGGTAGCCGTCCGGGCCGACTGGTGAATAGACGGCTTCCCAGATGTCGAATTGCTGGCCGCTTCTGGTTTTGCTGCCCAGGGCCAGTTCCATTTGATTGAGGGTTTCCATGGTTGCCGAGACGTGGCCGAGATAGTCTCGCTTGCCGGGCTTGGGGATGCGCTGGTGCGGGCCTTCTGTGAAGTAAGCGTTCTTGTCTTCGTAGATGTTGATGGTGGAGTGGGCGCGAAAGTCGATGGGGTCGGGGCAGGCTCCAAAGGCTCCGTTGAATTCTGTGGGGTAGAAGATCTGGGCGGCTAGGGCTTCCCATCCTCCCGTTGAGCCGCCGTAAGTGAATCTCGCCCAGCCCTGGCCGATGCCTCGGAACTGGCGTTCGATCTCGGGGAGGAGTTCGTACATGATGGCGTCGCCGTAGGGGCCGAGGTTCGCGCTGTTGACGGCGTAGGAATCGTCATAGAAGGGGTTGGCGTGCTGGATCTCGACGACCAGGAAGCGCGGGAAGGATTTGGCGGTCCACTGCTTGTAGAAGTTGTGGGCTTCCTGTTGGGTGATGCGGTTGTAGCCGGCGAGCTTGAAGCGTTCGGAATAGTCGGGCTTCAGGTTGTCGTCGGGTGGTTCTGGACGGAAGCCGTCGAAATCGGCGGGGAAGTGGCCGTGGAAGAGCATCAGCGGGTACTTGGCGTTGGGGTGGGTGTCGAAGCCTTCGGGCAAGAGGACGTGTGCGCCGAGGTACATGGGCTTGCCCCAGAATTTGGTGAGGCGGGGGCTTTGGATGCGGATGTGGCGGATGTATTTGGTGTCTTTGGGCTGTGGGATTTCAGGGATGGTTTCGGTGAGTTCAAGCTGGATTTGGGAGTTCGCCTCGATGGTGATTTTGGTGGGCTTGGAGTAGAGGTTGCCGGGGGCTTTGTTCCACTGGCGGCCTTCGCCACGGTCTGTAGGGAGTTTGAGGGTGTGGCCATCGGCTCGCTTGAAGGTTTCGTATTTGTCTAGGAGGGCCTGGACGGTGTACTTGCCGGGCTTCAAGTCTGAGAGGCGGCGGACGGGGTAGCCATAGGCTTCGGCGGAGACGGTGTGGGTGGAGTTGGGACGGAAGCCGTCGACGTCTGAGCCGAAGACGATTTGGGTCTTGGGCGAGTCTGAGATCTGGTTGCGGGGCTCGGCCTTTTCGTCAGTGGAGAAGAGGATGAGGAGACGGCCGTCGAGGGGCTGGGTGGCTTGTGTGGCTGGGAGTTTGACTTGGACTTCGAGAGCGGTAAGGAGGAGCAGCAGGATCGGCATCACATGAGTTTAGCTGATGGGGCGTCGATGATTTGGCCGGTTTTGTTTTTGACGTCATTGAGGATGCGCTGGTCGATCGCGTCGTGGGGTTTGTTTGCGCCTGCTTGCTTTAAGACTTCGTCTGCGGCTTGCTGGGCTGCGGTTGTGGCAGGCGGGGTAGGGAAGGGGGCTGCAACGGTAGTGTATTCGCCCGTGAAGGCTTTGGTTGTGGCGGGCTGGTTGTCGATCTGATTGCCGGACTGGTAGAGGTGAGTGCTTGTGCTGCCGCCGGTGAAGGTGCGCTCTTGTCTCGACCTGTCGGTGGAGGGGCCGGGGATGGTTGTGTTGGCGATGTAGTTGATTTTGGTGGTGCCTTCTTCGGCGGGGCCGGTGTAGGTGGCTTGGCCGCCTTTGAAGCCGTAGTTGTAGATGACGTTGTTGGTGAAGTGGAGGGTGATGTTGTCGCCGACGCGAGGGTTGCGGCTGCGGTTGTGGGCGAAGAGATTGTGGTGGAAGGTGATGGTGCCGTCGCCGTAACGGATGAGGGAGCCGTAGCCGTGGTCGCCTTTCGGGTGGCAACTGTGATTGAGGCTTTCGGCGATGATCGACCACTGGACGGTGACACGGTCTGAGTGGGTGACGGAGAGGACTTCATCGATTGACCAGGAGACGGACAGGTGATCGATGAGGATGTCGGT
>CANGVB010000056.1 GCA_947456995.1 Bryobacteraceae bacterium
CCCTCAGCCCCCACCCCTGCGTTTGCCGGCCTGGCGTCTCATTTGTTTCTTGGCCCTCGGAATCATCCTGCCGACGGTCCTTTTCTGGACCACCAACCTCGGCCCCTCCGTTTGGCCCCCACTGCTGCTGATTTCGCAGTACTTTTTAGCACCAGGTGTTCATTCCCGTCTTCTCTCCGGCCTCGCCCTGCTCATGCTCAACTGGGCATGCCTCAGCAGCGGCTTTCCCGAGACCAATTTCATCGTTTTTGCCGCCTTTGCGCTTGCTCTAGTCATTCACGGAGAAACCGAACGCAAGCTTGCAATTTAGCTTTTAAGGCGCTTGACCAATGTGGTATTCTACAATTTCATGGCTTTTGGGCTGCATCACCACCGTCTCCATCACCATCTTCACCCTGTGATGCGGCCGGCCCATATGTTGTGATCTTTGCGATCTACTTCTCCTAAATTAGCCCGCCGCGCTGAACCTCAGCCAGGCGGGCTTTCTGTTTTTCAAGGATTCTTTTTGTGTCTATCCCAAAACTCGACTACTCCAAACTCGACGGCCTCATCACCGCCGTCATCCAGGACTGGCAAACCCATCGCGTCCTCATGGTCGGATTCATGAACGAAGAAGCTTTCGCCAAAACCATCGAAACCGGCAAAGCTTGCTTCTACTCCCGCACCCGCAACAAGCTCTGGCTCAAGGGTGAATCCTCCGGCCACTTCCTCGTTGTCAAAGAAATCCGCACCGATTGCGACTTTGACACCCTCCTCATCTTTGCCGAAGCCGTCGGCCCCGGCGTCTGCCACGAGGGCTACGAATCCTGCTTTGCCAAGCAGCTCAATCCAGACAACGAATTTGTCTACGTCGACACCAAGTCTTACAACCCCGAAGAGGTCTACAAACACTAGCCATGAAGCTCAAACTCGGTATTCCTAAAGGCTCGCTCGAGTCCGCCACCATCGACATTTTCCGTCGCGCCGGATTCCAGATCACAACCAGCTCCCGCAGCTACTTCCCCTCGATTGACGATCCAGAAATCGAGTGCATGCTCATCCGCGCGCAGGAGATGGCCCGCTACGTAGAAGACGGCATCCTCGACGCCGGCCTCACCGGCCGCGATTGGGTGGAAGAAAACAATTCTGACGTGGTCGCCGTCGCTGACTTGATCTACAGCCGCGCCAGCTTCTCCAAGGTCCGTTGGGTTCTCGCCGTCCCTGAGAATTCCACCATCAATTCCGTCAAAGACCTCCAGGGCAAAGTCATCGCAACAGAACTCGTCGGGGCCACCAAGCGCTACCTCGAGCGCAACGGCGTTACCGCCAAAGTCGAGTTCTCCTGGGGTGCCACCGAAGTCAAGCCCCCCATCCTCTGCGATGCCATCGTTGAAGTTACCGAAACCGGCAACTCCCTCCGCGCCAACAAGCTCCGCATCGTCGAAACCATCCTCGAATCCAACACCCAGCTCATCGCCAACAAAGCCTCGTACTCAGACCCCTGGAAGCAGCGCAAATTGGCCGACATGAAGCTCCTCCTCGATGGCGCAATCGCCGCCCTCGGCAAGGTCGGTCTCATCCTCAATGTGGAGAAGGTAAATCTCGACAAGGTCATCGCCGCCCTGCCTGCTCTCAAGACCCCCACCATCAGCCAGCTCTCCGATCCAGACTGGGTTGCCGTCCACACCATCCTCGACGAAACCACCGTCCGCACCATCATCCCCAGACTCAAAGAAGCCGGTGCCCAGGGCATCGTCGAATACCCCTTAAACAAGATCATCCTCTAATGGCAACCCTACGCATCCTTCCACGCACCAAGGCTTCAAGCCTGCTCAAGCGCCGCCAGGTTCAGATGGACGACGCAATCAAAGTGGTCGAACCCATCCTCGCCGCTGTCCAGAAAGATGGCGACAAGGCTCTGCTCGAATACGCCCGCAAATTCGATAACTTCGATCGCAAAACCCCGCGTGTCTCTGCCAAAGAATGTGAAGCCGCCGCCAAACAACTCGCCCCAGACTTCGTCAAGGCAGTCAAAACCGCAGCCGCCAACATTCGCAATTTCGCCAAGTTCCAGATCCCCAAACCCGCCTCGGTCGAAGTCGCGCCAGGCCTCAAACTCGGCTACCTTGTTCGGCCCCTCGACACTGTCGCCTGCTACATCCCCTCAGGCCGTTACCCACTGCCATCCACCCTACTGATGACCACCCAGCCCGCGCAAGTCGCCGGCGTCCCAAACATCTGTGTCACCAGCCCGCGCTTCGTGCCTGAGATCTTCGGCGCAGCGCATCTGCTGGGTGTCACAAACACCTTCCTCCTCGGTGGCGCACACGCCATCGCCGCCTTCGCCTTCGGCACCAAAACCGTCCCCAAGGCAGACCGCATCGTCGGCCCCGGTAACATCTACGTCGCCGCCGCCAAAAAGCTCCTCGCAGGCGACGTGGGCATCGACTTTGTCGCTGGCCCCACCGAGATCCTGATCATTGCCGACAAAGGCAACCCCCGCTGGATCGCCGCCGACATGCTCGCCCAGGCAGAACACGATACCGACGCCGCAGCGATCCTGCTCACCACTTCCACCAAGCTCGCCGAAGAAGTTGCCGCTGAAGTGGATCGTCAACTCGAAACCCTCAGCACCGCCGAAGTCGCCCGCGTCGCCCTCAAGCGCAACTCAGCCATCCTTTTGGTGGACACCTTAGAGGAAGCCTGCGAGCTATCCAATCGCTTCGCCCCCGAACACCTCTCGATCCCGAGCGACAAACTGCTCAAACACCTCAAGCACGCCGGTGGCATCTTCATCGGCGGCTATTCACCCGAGGCTGCCGGTGACTATGCCAGCGGACCCAATCACGTGCTCCCCACCAGCGGCGCTGCCCGCCTCCGCGGCGGCCTCTCCGCGGCAGACTACGTGAAGGTAATCACCACCCAGCAGCTCAGTGAATCTGCCCTGGCCAAGCTCGCCCCCTCCATCACAACGCTAGCCCGCGCCGAAGGCCTCGAAGCCCACGCCCGATCTGTAGAGGAGCGCTTCCGCTAATGGAATTTCCCCGTCCCATCCCACGCCCTGCCATCGACAGGATGGCTGCCTATCACCCGCCCAGTGCAGGCCGGGCCGGTAAGCTCCGTCTGGACTTCAACGAGAACACTTCAGGCGCCAGCCCCAAGGTTCTCGCCAAGATCCAGGAAGTTCTCACCGCCGACGCCCTCACCGTCTATCCGGAATACACCGAAGTCCTGCCCACTCTGGCTAGGTTCTTCGAAGTCGGCGAAGACGAACTGGTAATGACCAACGGCACAGACGAAGCCATTCAGGTGCTCATCAACGCCTATGTCGATAACGACGATGACGTGCTGATCCTCACCCCCAGCTACGCCATGTACCGCTTCTATTCCGAAGTCGCAGGTGCCACCGTCCGCACTCTGCCTTACAAGAAGGACACTCTCAAATTCCCCCTCGATGAGCTCCTCGCCGCGATCCGTCCCGACACCAAGGCGATCCTCATCTCAAACCCCAACAATCCCACCGGCACTGCCATCAAGCGCGACGGCATCGAGCGCATCCTCGACAAAGCCCCTCGCGCCGCTGTCCTGATCGACGAAGCTTACTTCGAGTTCTGCGGCATCACCATGCTGCCTTACCTCAACGAATACCCGAACCTCTTCGTCAGCCGCACCTTCTCCAAGGTCTACGGCATGGCCGCCCTCCGCGTCGGCTGTCTCTTCTCCTGCTCAGACAACATGCAGGCCATCCACAAGTCGCACTCACCCTACTCGGTCAACTACCTCGCTGCAATCGCCGCCAAGGCTGCAGTCGAAGATACCGGATTCCTCAAGTCCTTCGTTACTGAGGTGCTCGCCGCCCGCGAGGTTCTTACCGCCGGCCTTGAGAAACTAGGCGTTCCCTATGTCCCAACCCAGGCGAACTTCGTCCTCATGCACATCGGGCCCCGCGCACAGGAAGTCTGCGACAAACTCAAGGTTGCCGGAATTCTCGTCCGTAACCGAAGCTATGAAATCCCTGGCTGCGTCCGTGTCACTGTAGGAACGCAGGATCAAACCCGCCGCTTCCTCGCCGCATTCGAACCCCTCTGGAAGGAAATCCAACGATGAGCAAACCCATGCTGGTTTTTGACATGGACGGTGTCCTCGTCGAAGTCAAAGAGTCCTATCGCGAATCGATCCGCGCTACGGTGCTTCACTTCACTGGCCGCTCGGTCGAGCATAGCCTCATCCAGCACTACAAGAATCAGGGCGGCTGGAACAACGACTGGAAGCTGTCGAAAGAACTCTGCAGCGTCTACGGCAAAGAGATCCCCTACGACACCGTCGTTGAGGTCTTCAACCAGTATTTCTTCGGCCACAACGGAGTCCCCGGCCTGATCGAACGCGAGAAGTGGATCGACTCAACAGGCGTCCTCGCCCGGCTCAACGAGCGCTACGACTTCGCTGTCTTTACCGGCCGCTTGCACGAAGAAGCGCAGATCACCCTTCGCCGCTTCGCCACCCACCTCAATTGGGTCGCCGTGATCGGTGACGACAACGTGACACAATCCAAGCCGAACCCCGAGGGCCTCCTCAAGCTCATGGCCGATCACAATGTCGTCTACTACCTTGGCGACACCGTCGACGATGCCAAAGCCTCCAAGGCCGCCAAAGTCCCCTTCATTGCCATCACCGCCCCCGGAGGCAACTTCGCTGCCTTCAGCCCGGCTCACTTCATCGACAACATCAACCAACTGGAGACCGTCCTCTAATGCGCACCGCCAAAATCGAACGCATCACCAAAGAAACCCAAATCCGCGGCAGCCTCAAGATTGAAGGCAAAGGCAAGTACACCATCTCCACCGGTGTCCGCTTCCTCGATCACATGCTCGAGCTCTTCACCCGCCACGGCGGCTTTGATCTCAACCTCGAAGCTACCGGCGACCTCGATGTCGATCAGCACCACACCGTCGAAGACGTGGGCATCGTCCTCGGCCAACTCTTCAGCCAGGCACTTGGCGATCGCAAAGGCATCAACCGCGCCGGCTACTTCGTGCAGACCATGGACGAAACCCTCGCCGTCACCGCCGTTGACCTCGGTGGCCGTCCTGCTCTCGTCTACAAAGACCTCGTCAAGGTGGTCCACGTTGGCGACTTGCAAACCGAACTCCTCCCTGACTTCTTCGATGGCTTCGTCACCCACGTTAAGGGCAACCTCCACGTCAAGGTTCTCTATGGCCGCTCCAACCACCACAAGATCGAAGCGATCTTCAAGTGCTGGGCTCGCTCGATGAAATACGCCTGCTCCAAAGACGTCCGAATGAAGGATCAACTCCCCTCCACCAAGGAGCTTCTGTGATCTCGATCATCGACTACGGGGCCGGTAACCTGCGCTCGGTGCAGAACACTCTCGCTGAGCTTGGGGCTAGCTATAAGCTCATCGATACCCCTGAGGCCGTCCTCGCTGCTGACAAACTCGTGCTGCCCGGTGTCGGGCACTTCGGCCAGCTCATGCAGTCTCTCGATGCCTTGAAACTCCGTCAGCCGATTCTCGAAAAGATCGCCGCCGGCAATCCCTTCTTCGGCATCTGCCTCGGCATGCAGGCCCTCTTTTCGGCCTCAGCCGAAGCTCCAGACCTTGAAGGTCTCAGCATCTACCCCGAGCGCATCGAGCGCTTCCCTGCCGGTGCCCGTGTCCCTCACATGGGTTGGAATTCACTCAATGCCCGCCCCGATTCAAAACTGCTGAAAGGCTTAAACGAACCCATCTACGTCTACTTCGCCAACAGCTATTACGCGCCTCCCATCGAGGCCACCTCGGCTACCTGCGACTATCAACTCCCCTTCAGCGCCGTGCTCGAACGGGACAACATCTACGGAGTCCAGTTTCACCCCGAGAAGTCCGGCCCTACCGGCCTCAAGATCATGAGCAACTTCCTGGAGCTTGCCTGATGCTAGCCAAAAGAATCATCCCCTGCCTCGATGTCACTGCCGGCCGCGTCGTCAAAGGCATCAACTTCGTCAACCTCCGCGATGCCGGAGATCCAGTCGAGCTCTCGCAGCGCTACAACGAACAGGGCGCCGACGAAGTTGTCTTCCTCGACATCACGGCCAGCTCAGACGAGCGCAACACCATGGTCGACGTGGTCTTCCGCACCGCTCAGCGTGTCTTCATCCCGCTCACAGTTGGTGGTGGAATCCGCGAAGTGCGCGATGCCCGCCGCATCCTCGTCTCGGGTGCCGACAAGGTTAGCGTCAACACCGCCGCTGTCCGCCGCCCCGAGCTGATCACAGAGCTGTCGAACGAGTTCGGCGCTCAAGCCGTTGTCCTCGCCATCGACGCCCGCCGCAAAGGCGACTCATGGTCGGTCCACACCAAGGGCGGCCGGGTCGATGAATCGATCGACGTCATCGAATGGGCCCAGCGCGGAGAAGCTCTTGGGGCAGGCGAGATCCTGCTCACTTCGATGGATACCGACGGAGTGCAGAAGGGCTTTGATTGCGCCCTCACCCGCGCCGTCAGCCGCGCCACACGCATCCCGGTGATTGCTTCCGGTGGCGGTGGCATCCCTGAACACTTCCTCGAAGTGCTGACCGATGGCGAAGCAGATGCCGCCCTCGCCGCCAGTATCTTCCACTATGGAACTTATACCGTCAACGACCTCAAAGAGTTCCTCGACAAGCACAATATCCCGGTAAGAAAGAACGCATGATCGTACCCTGCATCGACCTCATGGACGGCAAAGTCGTCCAACTCATCCAAGGCAAAGAGAAGGCCCTCGAAGGCGAAGAGCCACTCGTGATGCTGGCGAAATTCGCTGGCTTCCCCGAGATCCAGGTCATCGACCTTGATGCCGCTCTCGGTCGCGGAGCCAACGACGACATCGTCGAGCTCCTCGCCGGCCGCGCCCGTTGCCGCGTCGGTGGTGGCGTACGTTCTCCCGAACGCGCCCAGACCCTCATCGATCAGGGTGCCGCCCAGGTGATCGTCGGCACTGCCGCCTTTACCCGCACCGGCATCAACGTCCCTCTGCTCGAATCGATTGCCGCTCAGATCGGCAAAGAGAAGATCCTCATCGCCCTCGACTCCAAGTACGGCAAGATCGTCGTCAAGGGCTGGCAGGAGTCGACAGACCTCACTGCCGTTGAAGTCCTCAAGTCTCTTGAGCCCTACTGCGGCGGCTTCCTCTGCACCTATGTCGATAAAGAAGGCATGATGCAGGGCACAGACCTCGAATGGTTCCGCAGCCTCCGCGCCGCAACCACCCTGCCTATCACCGCCGCAGGTGGGATTAGGACTATCGAAGGTGTAAAATCCTTAATGTCGATGGGGATCCACTCGGCCATGGGAATGGCCATCTACACCGGCCACGTTAAGCTCGACGATTTACGCCAATTGCTCTAAGACTCTGGTCTCAAGACCGATATGTGTCTTGAGCAACCGAACAGTGAGTATCCTTAGCAACCTCTTTCAGAAGAGCCCCGAGTCTGAATCCACTTCTCTGTCCGAGCAGTTCAGCAGCCTGGAGTGGATCGAAGCCACTCGGGATGCGGCTATTCAGCTTTGGCGTTCGAGCATGATCAGCATGAGCGAAGCTATGCCCTCTTCGCCCAAACAGATCTGTGACCCCCACCGCAAGAGCATCAAGCAACTGGTGGAGGACATGCCCAACAAGCCGGCCCCCAACGTCATTGAACAGCGCAAGCAGAAGACGATTGAGATCCTCAAAAGTTATGGCTCGCAGATGGGTTCGTTCATCGATTCTCAGGACAAAGAAGCCAAGGCCGTCCTGAACTCAGTGGCTCAACTCACCGAGACCCTTTCCGGCTTCGATCAGCGCTACGCCGTCCGCCTGCAGGGCATCACCAAGAAACTCCGCCTCCTTGCCACCTCAAACGACCTGGGCGAGATCCGCACCAAGCTCAGCGCCGAATGCACCCAGCTTGAGAAGTGTCTCGAAGAACAGCAACGCGACACCCGAGGGGCGATGCAGCGGCTGAATGAAGACCTCACCAAGAGCGACAGCCGCAAGCAGCGCTCGCTCCCAGGCCCAGGCTCGCAGCATGGCTCGGATAGTCTGCTTACCCTCGAATTAGGGGTAAAGGGATGGGATCGTTACTGCCTTGTGCGTTACGAGTTTCACACCCGCCCAGGCGCTCCCGCATGGGCAACCAAAGAGAAGGCGATCCTAGATGCTTTGCCTGAGCGGCTTGGTCATCTGGTCAAGGCCGTCGTCCCCAAGACAGCAGTGATCCTCGCTGCAGTGCAATGCCAGTTGCTTGAGTATGCTGGCCAGGCCGAATCCATGGAGCGTTCGCTAGCGCAGACCAGTGGCATGACCTGCACTTCCCGCGTAGTTGAGCCTCTTCGAGGCGAGTCGATGCGTGATGCGATGCTTCGTCTGGAGAAGGCTGGTTAAGATGCTGCGTTATGCATTGTTCGCTCCCGATACTGCGATCGCCTTTGGCCTCGAGCGCTGCCAGAGTCTCTTGCTCCTGCGAGCTTTTGATCACTTCCTCCCGCCTGAAGGGCTGCTCGACTATGTTCGGGCCTATTCCCCTCAGGTTCTTTTCTTCGACATCAGTGAAGGCCGCGACGCTCTGAACGAAGCCGCCGAGTTGCTCCGCGGCTCGGCCCATACCCATCTGGTAGCCGTAGCCCGTGACCTTGATCCCGAGGTGCTGATCGAGCTGATGAATCAGGGTGTGCGTGAGTTTCTGCGCTTTCCCTTCGACCCCGAAAAACTGATGGCTTCGATGGCCCGGATTGAGCACACCGTAGCTAGCGCCCCGGCTGAGCGTGAATCGACAGATCTGCTCTTTAGCTTCCTTCCGGCCAAGCCTGGTGTCGGGGCCTCAACCACCGCGATCCACACTGCTTTGGAGCTGGCGCAGCGCCCACATAGCCGTGTCCTGCTGACAGACTTCGACCTCAACTGCGGCCTGAGCCGCTTCCTGCTGAAGCTTGGCAATCCTCTTGGCGTTCGCGATGCGGTGGCCAAGATGAGCGAGATGGACGATGGCCTTTGGATGGAGATCAAGTCGAGTGTTGAAGATCTGGACGTACTGCCATCCTGTCTGATTGAGCCTGGCCTTGATATCGAACCGATGAGGATTCGCAACCTCTTTGAGTTCGCCCGCCGACGCTACCGCGTTGTCCTGGCAGACCTCAGCGGCATGATGGAGAACTTCTCACTCGACGTCCTTCAGCAATCCCGCCGTATCCTGCTGGTGGTCGAGCCAGAGCTTGCCGGGGTCCATATGGCCCGCGAAAAGATGCGCTTTCTCGAAGCCCGCGAGTTGAACGACCGTGTGGCGCTGGTGATCAACCGTTGGCGCAAGGATGCGCCGCTCACGATCGCCGACATTGAGAGCGTTCTTGGAGTGCCAGCCGAAATCACGCTTAGCGACTCGCCGGAGCAAGTCTATAAGTCTGTGATGAGAGGGGGAGCACTCGACCCCTCCTCCACCTACTATCGTGAGATTGCCGACCTTGCTTCCTGGCTCGCCTCAGAGTCTGGGGTCAAGCGGGGGCCCAAGCCCAAGCGCAAGGTGGAATACTTCTCGCTGATCCCGAGCCGTTACTCGCTCAATCGGGCTTAACCAATTCGGCGTATCCGATCTGCCCGTTGAGCCGCTCGTCGGGCTTGGGCTGATCGCCGCCTCCAAACCAGATCCGAGCCTTGCCGTTTTCAACCAACACCGTTGCATCGCAAACGACAGCCGAGTTCCAGGGCTGATCCCCTCGCAGAACTGGTTCCTTGAGCTTCTGCCAATGCCGTCCGTCTTTTGAGACGGCATAACCCATGGCACGTTTCTCTTTGCGGTCCCGCCCGGTATAGAGCATCACCCATTGGCCATTGGCTTCAAAGACTGCTGGCTCACCGAGTCCATTCTCGTCAAAGTCTCCTGCGCCACCGAGTTCCAGCAAGTGCCCTCGATGCTTGGTCCATTCTTTGCCGTCCTTAGACCTGGCAACTCCAAGCCTCTGCCGGCGGGCACGGTCTTCACCGAGGTAGAAGAGATAGAGTTCACCGGAGGCCTTGAGCAGATAGGGATCTCCGATGCTGATCTCGTCCCAGCTCATGCTCGGCCCAAGTGGGAGGATGGGCTCCTTGGTCCAGTTACGGCCATCTCTCGAGCGTGCGAGATGAATGACGGTCTTGCCCTTGGGGCCAGCCTGGTAGGCATAGAGCAGTTCTTCGCCCAGCGCCAAGGCCCCGCCGTTGGCCGCGATGTAATCGTTACCTGCATTGAGTGCTGTGCCTGAATCCTGCCAGGAGAGGCCATCCTTCGAAGTGGCAAGGGCAGTATGCCAGCTCTTGCCATCAAAGAGCGAATAGAGGTTGATGTACTGATCCCGCCAGCGCACCACTGAAGGATTCAGAACATCAAGCGACGCCCCTCGCTCCATGACAGGCGTGGCGGTGAGCTTCCAGCGAAGGTCAAGCGCAGGGCCTTGTGGCTTGGGCAGGGCGAAGTCGTCATAGCGGCCGCAACCACAGAGGAGAAGGGCGAAAAGCAAATACCTCATAGCGGAATGCGAACCCGGATCGTGGCCCCATGACCGGGCCGGCTAATGACAACCAGCTCACCCCCAAGGCTGCGGGCACGGCGCTCGATGCTACCCGGGCCTATGCGCAGCGCTTCGAGCTCAGCAAGGTCATAGTTGCCACTGAAAGGAAAGCCGGTGCCGTCGTCTTCAATATCGATGTGCAGCATCTCCCCTTGCATGGTGAGTGCGATCGCGACACGCGAGGCCTTGGAATGCTTGTGGACATTGTTTAAGGACTCTCGGACAATCTGGAGTACTTCGAGGAAGCTCTCGGGCTCGCCGGTCACTTCCTGGCTGGAGTAGCTGGCTGAGATGCCGGTATCCTTCTTGAAGTTCTCGACCAGTCGGCGGATGGCCGTTGAGAGGCTTTCGCCTTCCACCTCGAGTGGCCTCATGCTGCGAACAAAGGCGCGTAGCTCGGCAACCTGTGCGCGGCAGACCATCTGCAGGTCTTGCAATTCTTTAAGCCCGGCGGCGAGTTCTCGACCGAGCATTTGTTGAACGACGTTGAGGCGCATCTGGAAGCTGATGAAGCTTTGGAGTGGCCCATCATGGAAGTCGTCGGCAATGCGCTGGCGCTCGGTTTCGCGAAGCTTTTCAGCTTCACTGCGCAGCTTGATCACGTCGAGTTGCGCTTCTTCGAGGCGGTCTGACAGCACACGCTTTTC
>CANGVB010000057.1 GCA_947456995.1 Bryobacteraceae bacterium
GCGCAGCAATCATGGCAATTGCCTCAAGCGCAGCAGCCCGGCTCTGAGGTGACCGACCTCTGGCAAATACTTCTGCCAGATCTGCCAGCGCAGCCTCATTGCGAAAAACACCATTGATCGAAATGGCCCGTGCCTGGATGCGATCATTCAGATCGCGGAGAAGGAAGATCGTCTCACTAGCAGCCGCCTTGTCGCCGGTAAGCTCGATGGCCCGTAAGGCCGCCATCATCATCGGGTCGTCCTTGGACTTCAGCAGAGGATACAGATCCACCAGTGCGGCCTTTGCACGCAAACTGCCCAGAGCCTGCGCTGCCTGCAGCTTTGCGGCCGGGCTTGCGCCATTGGCCAGCACCTTGCGCACTGCCGCAATATCTTCTGGCCGCGCCTGAACGTAAGCATCGATCACGGCTTCATTGGGAGTTTTGGTGATCTTGTCGCCAACGGCTCCCAGTTTGGCTCTGATGCCCTTCTTCACGTATCCGGGTTTGTAGAAATTGACGATTCCTGCAACCGCGATCCGCTGCACCTCGGCAGCCCCGTCTTCAGAGCTCACGCGCAGGGCGTCAACAGATTCCACGCCCCCTGCTTCAATCAGGGCTTCGGCAGCGGCAAATCGTACCGTCGGGTCAGCGTCTCGCTGATAAGCGGCAATCGAAGGCACGGCATTCTTGCCTTGCTTCGAAAGCGCCTCCAGATTCTTGATCTTGTCCTTCGGACGGTCTTGTGCACAGAGCACTGCAAGGCTAAGTGCAGTGGCGAAAATTGGTTTAGCGAACAAATTCCAGTTCAACACGGTTTGGAATCAATCCTAGCTCATGACCCATGTCGAGAAGTTTTTGGGCAGCCCGCGGAATCACCTCACCGCAATCCACGGTGTAGTGATTGACGTACATTCCAACAAACTTTTCCGCCAGCGGCTGCTCCATATCGCGAGCAAACTGCATGGCATAGTTGAGTGCTTCTTCCTGATGATCAAGGGCGTACTGGATGCTGTCGTGCATCAGGCGGCAGCATTCGCTCTTGATGTTGGCAGGCAGGTCACGAAGGATTGCATTGGCACCCAGCGGGAGCGGCAAATCGTAGGTCTTTTTCCACCAGGCCCCAAGGTCAACAATCTTGTGAAAGCCACCGCGCCCGTAGGTCAATTGGGCTTCGTGAATCACCAGTCCCGCATCGGCTGAACCTTCGGTAACTGCATCGAGGATCTTGTCGAAAGGAACCACCACAGCTTCAAAATCAGGCTGCATAATGCGCATCGTGAGATATGCGGTGGTCATCTTGCCGGGCACAGCAATGCGCTTGCCTTTGAGTTCTTCTACAGCGATGGGTGTTGTGGCAACCACCATCGGGCCGTAACCATCGCCGATGCTCGATCCAGACGCCATCAGTTGGTATTTGTCGGCAACGTAAGGGTAGGCGTGATAGGAAATCGCCGTCAGGTCATACTCGCCAACCATCGCTTTTTGATTCAGGATCTGGATATCGGAAAGCTGATGGACGAAATTCACCAGCGGGCTGCGTAATTTCCGGGTCGCCAGTGCGTAGAACATATAGGCGTCGTCAGAGTCTGGGCTATGAGCGCAGACGATATCCCGGACTGAAGTTTCTTCCATGTCTTTATGGATTCAGTTTAACAAAGGGGGGATTTATAGAAGCCGAAATTGAGTTCGAAGAGGAAGATTAAGCATGTTCTGCGATTGGCCGCAGTTCGTAGTCCAGCTTGCGAATCACTTCATGCAGGCGATGGAGATTCTCACCAGCATGCGAAAGATCGCCTGAACGGCCCTGCCGCTCCAGCTCAAAAGCTTCTTTCACCACGGCATCCGCACCAAAGTTGGCAACAGCGCCTTTCAAGGTGTGGGCAGCACGCTCAAGCAGTGGAGAATCCTGACGGGCAACCGCGTCCTCAATGGCGTTCATGCTGTTGGGATAGTCGTCGAGGAAAATTTTGACAAGCTCAGTCAACAATTCCTCGTCGTCGCCAACGCGGGCCAATGCAGCTTCACGGTCGAATAAATGTTCTTGCACGTCTTGATGTCTCTGTTTATTAGGAATCGACCAAAGTCGACCCACTCTTTAATGCAATTACGCGACTACTTAGATTTTAGTAGATGTTGTACGCCCAGTACTAGGGTTTTTGGAGAAAAAGGCTTCTGCAATGCAAGATCATCTCCACCGGGGGCATCTTGCAGATATCCAGAGATAAACATGACGCGAAGGTCTGGATGTAGTAGACGTACCATGCTGGCTACATTCTTCCCCTGCCCGCCCTTGATTTCGAGATCGGTGATCAACAAATCGATCTTTGCTTCTTTTCGTGCCACCTCGATAGCGCCGTCTTCAGAAGCAGACTCAAGAACCCGGTAATGCCGTTGTTCAAGCACACGGCGAATCAGCGAGCGCACCCCGTCTTCGTCTTCCACCACCAGAATCACGCCTTCTCTGCCGGCATCAGCCGGCTCATCGGATGGCTGCACGTGCCGGGGCAGGTCCAGAACAAATTGGGCACCCTTACCTTGCGCCGATGACAGCTCAATCCGCCCCCCCCACTCGGCGACAGTCTCAGCCACCAGAGCCAGGCCAATACCCGTGCCTTTACCTTCCGGCTTGGTGGTGAAGAAAGGTTCAAAGATGCGGGGCTGCAATTCGGCCGGAATGCCAGCACCGTTGTCTTCGAAGTCGAGATAGACTCGCTCGCCACTAAGCCGTGTACGAACCACGATCCTGCCGCCAACAGGCATGGCATCACGCGCATTCACAATCAGATTCAGCAGCACCTGCTCCACCTGGCTCAAGTGCGCGAGGATCAACGCCGGCTCTTGAGACAACTCGTAGTCCAGCAGAACAGTTTCGCCCAGCAGCCTCATCAGCATCGGGCGCATACGCGACAGCTCGCGATTGAGATCCACCGGCACAACCTCAAGACTCTTGCCTCTCGAGAAAGCAAGCAGTTGTTGCGTGAGCGCTGCAGCACGGCCCGAGGCCTTCAGAATCTCTTCAGCACTTTCTTTTGCAGACCCGCTCATTTGCGGCTCTTCCAGCAAAATGCGAGCATACCCGTCGATAACCATCAACAGGTTGTTAAAGTCGTGAACAACATTGCCTGCAAGGCGACCAAGCGTCTCGAGGCGTCGCCGCTGCTGGGCGATGTCGAGGGTGTCAGGGGGCTGTTCGTCGAGAGCCATCTTGAGATACAATCATAGCTTCAGGGAGGTGCATCTTCGCGACAACTCTGTTTCGCGACCTGATAGATGCGATTAAACCTCGCGGGAAGACGCCAAAAGCGACGCCCCGAGGTAGACTTACGGCGGCGCACGAGATAGTCACCAAAGCCGCCGAGGGTGTTCTTGCGCTCACGTTTCCCGACGATTGTAGAATCTGCAACACCCGCCTTTCTGGTTTCCCCCCTTACCCTGTCTGTCCTTCCTGCCTTGCTCTTCCTGAGCCTCTCTCCGCCGATGCCTTCTGCATCCAGTGTCATGCTCCCTTCCACTCTGAAGCCGCGCTCGATATCGATGGGCGTTGCCGCCTTTGCCGCAGCGGCTTAACTCACTTTGATGCCATGTATTGCGTAGGTGCCTACGAAGGCCGCCTGCGCTTGTTGATCCAGTTGTTCAAATACGAATCGATGGAGCGGCTCGGCAAGCCGCTGGGAACTCTCTTGCGCTCGGGCTATCCGCGCGAGCTTAGTTTTGATTGTTTGGTTCCCATGCCCATCCACCGCCGCCGCCGCCGCGAGCGCGGTTTCAATCAGGCCGAAGTACTGGCGCTCGAACTAACCCAGATCTCGCAGCTCCCTGTCGAGAAGCTGGTAGTGCGCCGCAGGCATACCGCCAAACAGGCTGGCCTTTCGGGCAAGGAGCGTCGCAAAAATGTCAGCGACGCCTTCGGAGTGCCCAACCCCGACCGGGTTCGGGGCAAACGAATTTTGCTGATAGACGACGTGCTCACCACAGGCGCGTCGGCTAATGCTTGCGCTCTCACCCTGAAAAGGGCAGGAGCGTCGTTTGTCGCAATCTTGGCTCTGGCTCGTGCCGATCGACGGATCGGTGCAGGACCGGAGGCTGCAATCGCCCTTTCGCAGTTTGTCTAAGGAGCCCCGATGACTGAACGAATGCACGATCGACACGGCCTCGATCGTCTCCACAAGCCCGTGCTGGTGCTCAACGCCAGCTTCGAGCCCATCAATGTGTGTGCCGCGCGGCGTGCCCTGGTGCTGATACTCAAAGGCGCCGCCAGCGCCGAAGAGCATTCCCAGGCGCACGTTCATTCTTCCCGCAAGGACATGCGCCTGCCCAGTGTGATCCGTCTGCACGATTACCGCCGGATTCCGCAACAGACTCGCTCTCTGTCACGCAAGAACATTCTGATGCGCGACAAGTACACCTGCCAGTACTGCCAGAAGATCATGCCGGCCGGCGAGCTCACGCTCGATCACGTGATGCCCCGCTCCCGCGGCGGCCCATCCAGTTGGGAGAATCTCGTCGCCTGCTGCCACCCCTGCAACAACCGCAAAGGCAACCGCACGCCTGACGAGGCGGCCTTCCGCTTGCTCAAACCACCCAAGCCCTTCAGCCTCCATACTTCGCGCCATCTGATGCGATTGCTGGCAAGAAGTGATGAGCAGTGGCGCAAGTACCTCTTTTATTGAGACAATTTGGAGGCGGGCCCTTAGCACAACGGTTAGTGCAGCAGACTCATAATCTGTTGGTTGTTGGTTCAAATCCAACAGGGCCCACCAACCCCTACGGCTGCACGGGCGCCAGCGACAACTGATACTCCTGCGCTTCGAGTTCCTCAGCCTTCTCCTTCGCGAGCAACTCTCTCAACTTCGCCCCCATCCGCGAAGCGTCTGCCTGGCGGCCTTGCTTCTTGTAGAGCGTCATGAGTTGATAGACAGTAGCGCGATGTGATGGATCCAGCTTCAAGGCTGCCTCCAGTTGTAAGAGCCCTTGCTGTGTCGCACCATCCTGCGCTAGCGTTTTGCCCAGCAAGCTCCTGGCCGCAACATTGGATGGTTCGCGAGCAATTACCGCAGCCAACAAGTTTTTCGCCTCCGCCTTGTCCGCATTCGAGGGACTATCAAAGAGCAGCGCCCGGGCCAGCGTCAAAGCCACCATTGGCTCATTGGCAGGCAGTTTGCGCAATACCTTCACAGCCTCCCCGGCAAGCCCCAACTGCATCAGTGTCGATGCCGTCGCCACCTCCCCTAGCCCGCTCTTTGGAGCCAGCCGCCGTGCCTCTGCAAAGAGCACCTCTGCCTTCTCTGTCTCTCCCAGGCGAACACGAAATACCCCCAGCGCCGTCAGCAGTCGAACCGAGCTTGGATTGTTCCGTACACCCGCTTCCAGAATCGAGATGCCAAGCTCAATTGCATTCTGATCGAGACACATCAAAGCAAGCTCCTGGAAGAGCCGCTCATCGTTTGGATACTGTCGCACAGCAGCTTGCAGCACCTCAAGTGCCTTCGGAACTTGCTTCAACGCTTTCAACGCACCACCACGCAAGCTCAACGAATCGGCGTCGTCGAGACCCTGAAGCGCCTCCAGTGTCTGAGCAGCACTGCCAGCCCGCCAGTAACTGAGAGCCAGATTGAATCGAGTGGGCGGGTGTTCGCGCAGCTTCAAAAGCGATTCAAAGTCTGTGGCTGCATCCATCCACCGTTCCAGCGAAAAATGACAAACACCTTGTTGCCAACGCACAATCGGCTTTTGTTCCACCTTGGCCAGGTGTGTCAAGGCTGTCGCGCAGTCCCGCTTTTCAAAGGCAAGTTCACCCAGCATGGAATGCGCCACTGGATTGTTGGGGTCTAACCTCACGATCGACGCAAGTGTGGCTTGCGCCCTCGGATCCCGCGCTTCAAACTCCAACTGTGCAGCGGCCTGCAGTGCCGGAGCATAAGACGGCGACACCTTCAGGGCGCTTCGAAAGGCTTTCAACCCGCCGCTGTTATCGCCCATCCCTCGCAGCGAGAATCCCTTCAGAGCCCAAAGAGCAGCACTGGATGGCTGCGTCTTCAAATCCTGATCGCAGGCCTGATTGGCCTCCGCAAACTTTCCCGCTTTCAATAAATCCCGAATGGCGGCGACGTCGGCAAACGCCGGCACCGCCGCCATCATGAAAAACAGAATCCAGCTAGAATGCAATCCTCGCTCCGATTTGAACACTTCTTGGGCCCGCATTCCCATTCTGCCCGAGAATACGGCCAAAGTTCGGATCAGCTACGTTGCTATTGATTCCACCCAGGTTCACGCGGTTGATCGCATTGAAGAATTCAAACTTCAACTGCAAGTTCCCCGCCTCGCCCAGAATCGGCAGGCGAATGTTTTTGATCACGCTGCCATCAACTGCAAGGACACCCTGTTGCCGGAAGGCATTGCGCGGGCTATTGCCCAGCGTGCCTACGCCTGGTGCCGTCACAGCGTTGATGTCATAAGCAGCACGTCCGCCATTGACACCCAGGAATTGATCCCGCGCCGGCTTCGACACAAAACTCGAAGGGATATTCGGAAGATCGAAATTCACACCGTCCGCGTTATAGTCCCCGCTCAACGGGCGGAAGCCCGTCACGTTTCCAGCCGCATCACGGATCGGATTAAAACCACCGTTATTGGTAATCCAGTAAGGGGTGCCAGTCTGGGCAATGATCGTTGAGCCAATCTCCCAGCCACCGAGTACATGCTTGGCAATCACGTTGCTCTTGAATGGTGTGCCAAAGCGATAGACCCCGGAGGCCGAAATGCGATGGCGTACATCGAAGGCAGAGTCAGCCCTGTAATCGCGCAGCCGGCCCGGGTCGGGGATGTTACCAGCGCCAACCGAGCGAGAGCCGCCCTGATAGTAATCCTTCGTGTTGCCCAGTGTGTAGGAACCTTGCATTGTGCCCCGGCTGCCAAATCGACGCCGTGCCGACACAATCATCGACTGATAGCGGATTGTGTTCGAGTTCACGATGTAGGTCATCGCGCCAAAGCTCGGATTGATGCGGTCCAGCCGGCCATCAATCAGATCTCCTGCAATTCGATTGTTATCTGTACCGACAAGGCCGTCAACCGCGTAAGAGCCGCTGTAGTTGACACCCACCACAGTGCCCTTGATTTCACGTTCTACACCCACCAGATAGTTGAGTGTGCGCGGTGCCCTCAGATTAGGATCCAGGCCGCCGACAGCCGTCTGTACGCCTGCAAGCCCGCCACGGGAATCCAGTCCAACCGATGGAATGACGGGCAGGGTGAAGCCATAAGGATACTCGTCGGAATTTCCGATTCCGAAGATGGGTTTGATAGGCAACAACTGCCCTACATTCGGGAACAGGAAGTTCGGCGGGTTGATGTTGACGCGGTCAATCGACTCACCGAGCGTGATCCAGTCATAGTACAAACCAACACCTCCGCGAACGCTCCATTTGCGGGTCTTGCCCGGCGCCCAGGCAAAGCCGAAGCGGGGGCTCCAGTTGTTGGCCACGCGTCCAGGAAATTGAGCTTCCGTGCGCTTGATCGAAGCATTGCGAATTTGATCCACATAAGTGGAGCCCTGGCTTACGAAGAGATTCGTGTAAAGAAAATCTCTGATGCCGCTGGCATTCCCAAAGTCGTCGTAGCGAAGGCTGAGAGTCAGCGTCAGGTTAGGCCGCACCTTCCATTCATCCTGGAAAAACAAGCCTATGGTGTCGGCCTTCGCCCCAAAGGTGTAGCGCTTCAACTGCCCGTTAAGCGGGTCTCTCGAAGCACCCGAGCCCGAGAAGGGCTGGTCTCTCACCAGATCCAGCAGATTGTTGAAATTAAATGTCGGGCGGCTGTTTCCTTGCGGGAAGTCAGCCCAATCGTTACCCCAGAAATAGTTGCCACCAAACTTTAACGAGTGCGAACCTTTAACCCAGGTCAGCACGTCACGGAAATTCCAGTTGTTCTGTACAAACAAGCCACCGCCAACCCCCAGGCCTCTTGAACCTGCAATGCTAATCGAGGGGATACTCAGCTTGGCATCAAAGCCGTTAAAGCCGTTAACGCGGTTTCCCGACACAGCAAATTCATTCAGCAGCGTGGGTTTAAAGGTGTGTGTGTAGTTAGTTTGGAAGGCGTTCACAAAGCGGTTGCTGTTGTTGATGAATGCGGGTCTTGGCTCCAGATTGTTGTTGTCAGACTCGGTCCGGATGAAGCTGCCAAAAATGCGGTCTTTGCCTTCGCGGAAGTAGCGGTCTCCACGGAAGCTATATTGCAAACCGTTTCTGCGGGGAGCGCGCCCCCAGGTTCCTTGCGCAAGCACTGGCAGCGCGCAGGGAATGTTGGATGCAGCGGCAGTGCCGCAGTCAGCCCCGATTACTTGCTGGGCAGTACGGAAGGCCGGATTTGTGATCCCTACCGCAGTCGCCGGAAAATCAGTCAATAACTTCGTACCCAGTGAATTGGGGAATGCAGCTTTCGCCCAGTTCACAAACTCCGGGCTCTCGATCGTCTCGACACTGGCTGTAGCATCGGTCTGTCGAAGCATCTCTACTGCGGCAAAGAAGAATGTTTTGTTCTTCTGAATCGGTCCGCCAAAGGCGCCACTCACGTTATTGCGCTTGAATGGCGCATAGGCGGCAATAAACGGCAGACTGGTTCGCGCCCTCATGTCCTGGTTGGTGAACCAGTAGTTACTCGCTCCGTGAAACTGATTCGTGCCGGCCTTGCTGGTGATCGAAACCACGATCGAGCTGCCCAGGCCCTGCTCGGCTTTGAAGGTGTTTGTCTCCACCGTCAACTCTTCAACTGCCTCGGGGTTCACACCCAGATTCGCCGTTCCATTTGTGATGTTCGAGGAGATGCTCAAACCATCTACGTTGTAAGTGTTGCCTCGGGGGCTTGCGCCATTGGCACTCATGCCCGCAAAGTACTCGGGGTTAAAGTTGTCTGAAGCTCCGTTCAGGCCAGTGACACCCGGTGCCAGAGACAGAATCGCAAATATGCTGTTGTTCAATAGAGGCAAGTCGCGGATCTTCTTCTGATCCATCGTCAGTTGCTGGCGTGACTCTGCGGTGTCCAGCACCGGCGCCTCACCAGTTACACTTACCGTCTCGCCAGCGCCCTTTACTTCAAGGCTGAGATTCAAATCCCGCGTTTGACCAGTAGTGAGAGTCAGAGCAGTGGTGGACCCGCGGAATCCTGCTGCATCTACCTTAATTTCATAGTCGCCAGGTGCCAGGGAGCTAAAGCGATAGAACCCTGCACTATTGGTGAGCAAGTCAGACGATATGCCAGTGCGACTATTTTTCAGTGTGATTTTGGCGTTCGGGATGATCGAAGCCGAAGGATCGAGCACGGTGCCTTGCACGGCTGCAGAAAACTGGGCAGCCATTGGGAGTGCAAACGCAACCACTGAGACTACAAAACGGAGAGTCATAGGTTTTCGCGAGTATATATCAACTCAGCAAATTTTTCTCCCCCCCTCTCCCACCTTTGCTTATTCCCGCACGCGAATATTCCGGTAACAACCCTTACCCCCGTGATGCGTCAGCACCAGCGGATACGCTTTCCCCGGCTGCTCCTTCAACTCATCAAGGTGATGCGGCTTCGGAATATCCGCCCGCTTCTCCGCCGCCATCGCCTCTCGCAATTTGGCTGACTCAAGGTCCACTTCCAGCACCTTCACCCCATCCAGCCAGTGCTCCATCCGCTTGCCCTTTACAACAATCTTCGCCTTGTGCCACTGCTCCACAGCCAAAGCCGGCAACTTCCCAGGCTCCGCAAACAAATAGAGCGCCCCCGTCCCGCGACTCCGCGAAACCTTCGCATCCGGCACCCGCTCATCATCAATCAACTGCAGCTCAAAGCCAAGCGCCTTCGGCACATCCGGGTCCAGCTTGCCCGTATCCGGATTCGCCCTCGTACCAAACACCAGATACTTCACGCCGCTATTGGTGCCCTTCTCAATCCACCAGTCAAACTCCAACTCAAAGTTACGAAACTTTTTCACACTCGATAGATCCGCATGCGGCCCCGTAGCGATCGAGCACAAAGCACCGTCTTCAATCTTCCAGGCAGCAGCCGGAAAACTCTCCCGCATCAGAGTCTGCCAACCGGCACTCGTACGGCCATCAAAAAGCGTCTGGCCCTCAAGGCAGAGCATTGGTAAGAAAACAAGCAAAGCGCAACGATACATGCGTCCTGAAGAATATCAGCACTGCTCCCCGCCCAAAGCCTTCATCAGATCCCGCATCCGCCGCCGGCTCACCTCCAGACGCTGCCCGCTCCGCAGCGCAATCTCCGCCGCTCCCCCCGGAAACGGATGAACCTCCAGCACCGCCCCCAGATTCACCAGCGCTCCCCGCGACACTCTAAAGAACCGCGCCGAGTCCACCCGCGCCTCCAGCTCCTGCAACGGCGGGTCAATCCAATGCTCCTGCCCTGTTTCGGTTACCAGTTTCGTCAAGCCATCTACAGATTCAAAGAACGCCACCTTAGCCACCGGCACCACCGTATAGTGCGACCCGTTACGTACCAGAAATCGCGCGTCGGGCCGCCGCACCACAGCATCCACCGCCACCTCAGTAGAAGCTGCCGCTCTCGATCCAACTCGCGCCAGCGCCTGCGCCAGCCGAGCCCGGCTCACCGGCTTCAACAAGTAGTCCACCGCGTTCAACTCAAACGCCTCAATCGCATGCTGGTCATACGCCGTGCAGAAGACAATCGCCGGCCGCGGTGATGCCAGGCACGCCGCCACGTCCAGCCCCGTCCCGTTCGGCATCTGGATATCGAGAATCAACAAGTCCAGCTTGAGCGTTGCCGCCATCGCGATCGCCTCCACCCCAGTCGTCGCCTCGCCCGCAATTTCCACCTGAGGATGCGCAGCCAGCATTTGCCTTAGCCTCTCCCGCGCCGGAGCTTCGTCGTCCGCGATCAGCACTCGTATCATGCCTGTACCCTCACAGCTGTCCCTTCACCGGCACTTGCATGCGTACACAGCAGCCCATAGGCGTATTTTCCCATTGCAGGCTAGCCCGCTCGCCGTAGTAGCCCCGCAGCCTGTCTGTCACGTTGCGCAATCCGTGGCCATCCACGGGCACAAACTCCGCCGGAAAGCCCGGCCCGTTGTCACAAACTTCCACCATCAGCATCTCTCGATTCCCCCGCAC
>CANGVB010000058.1 GCA_947456995.1 Bryobacteraceae bacterium
CTTCGAAATTGAAGTTTCCGCTATTGTTCCAACCGCCGCCATTGCCCCAACCGTTATTCCAGCCTCCACCGCTGTTGTTCCAGCCGCCGCCATTTCCATTACCACCGTTGTTGTTGCCGCCAAAGATTCCGCCACCGTTGCCGCCGTTGTTGCCACCAAAAACTCCGCCGCCATTACCACGGCCAAACCCACCGCCGCTGCCGCTCCAGAAGATATCGAAGGTATAGCCTTCGCGGCCTCCCTTGCTGTCTTCGATCCGGATAACTGCGCGGCCTCCATCTTCTGCCGAGCGAATCATGTCTTGCCGGCCTCGTCCGTCGATGCCCTTAAAGCGGAATCCGGCTGGCCGGTTGGGCATGCTCTGATTGCACTGGAATCTGCGAAAAGAAGCTGGGGCACCGTTGATGGTTCGGATGACGGCGTTTGGCCCGATGATCTCGACCTCGGCGACGTCATCTACTTCAACTTCGATCGTGCACTTGCCTTCTCCACCGCCGCCGCGGATCTCGGCCGAACGGCGATCCGTCACCTGCTGCCCCCAGGCACCGGCGCATCCCACAACACACAAGGCAACCAAAATTCTCTTCATGATCCAGCTCCTCCGATCTCCATTCTAATCGCGTATTCAGTTCATTGGGTTAGACGCAGAAGTCCGCACACCCGTATACTGTTTTTTCAAGCTATGAAAATCACAAGCGTCGCCGCATACCGTGTTGAACTTCCTCTTCACGAAGGAAGCTACAAGTGGTCCGGGGGCAACTCTGTAGATGTTTTCGATTCCACAGTTGTAGTCGTTTCAACCGATGCAGGGATCTCCGGCTATGGTGAGGTTTGCCCGCTTGGGCCCGCTTATCTTGCTGCCTATGCCAACGGCGCGCGCACCGGGCTTGCCGAATTAGCTCCCGGTTTGATTGGCCAGGATCCAACGGAACTCGGTAAGCTGAACCGCCGCATGGATCAACTGATGCGCGGTCACCCTTATGTGAAGTCCGCGATTGATATGGCTTGTTGGGATATTTTGGGAAAGGTTGCCAACCAGCCTGTAGTCACGTTGCTCGGCGGTCGTTATGGAGAAGATTTCCCGCTCTATCGCGCCATCTCGCAAGATACACCCGAGCGGATGGCTTCAAATGTGGCTGGTTATCGCGCACAAGGCTATACGAAGTTCCAGTTAAAAGTTGGCGGGCAGCCGGATATCGACATCCAGCGCATCCACGCCGTCGCGGCAGAGATGCAAACGGGCGACGTTCTCGTGGCCGATGCCAACACCGGTTGGCGTCAGCATGAAGCCGTGCGCATTGCCCATGCAGTCCGTGATGTCGACGTCTACATTGAGCAGCCCTGCATGTCCTACGAAGAATGCCTTGCCGTAAGACGGCACACCGATCGCCCTTTCGTTCTCGATGAAGTGATCGACGATCTGGCGATGGTTCTGCGCGGAGTCTCTGATCAGGCCATGGATGTCATCAACCTCAAAATCTCCAAGGTTGGCGGCCTCACCAAGGCAAGACAGATTCGCGATCTCTGTGTCTCGCTCGGCATTGCCATGACGATCGAAGATACCTGGGGTGGCGACATCATCACCTCGGCCATTGCCCATCTGGCCCACAGTACTCCACCGGAATTGCTCTTCACCGCTACGGACTTCAACAGCTATGTGACAGTGAGCAATGCCGAAGGTGCGCCCCAACGGCAGAATGGCCGCCTTGCTGCATCCATGGCTCCAGGCCTCGGCGTGACGCCCCGCTTTGAAGTGCTCGGCGCTCCAGTCTTTGAAATTCGCTAGAGCTGCTGGTCTTCAAACATCAGGTAGTGGCTCTGGTCCATGCCAAGCCTCTTATACACTGCCTGTGCCGCCTCGTTTGTGTTTTCGACATAAAGACGGAAGCCGCAACAGTCACTCGCCTTTGCCATCGTCTTCACGCCCTCGTAAAGGCTGCGGTAAACGCCTTGTCCACGGAATTCCGGGCGCACATAAACACTCTGGATCCACCAGAAAACCTTGTTGCGCCAGTCGCTCCATTCGTAGGTGATCATCAGGCCACCTGCGATTTCGCTGCCTACTTCTGCCACGACATAAAAGCCATACTGTGGCCGCGCAAAAAGGCCTTCCACTCCTTCAAGCAGCTTTGCCGGATCCAGCTTCAGTTGCTCGGTCTCCCAGGCCATGGCCTCGTTGAACCGTACAAAAGCCGGTGCATCCTGCACCTCAGCGCGACGAATGGTGATGGTGGAGGATGGCATCGATCAGTCCTTCAGTAGTGTGTGGTTTGGCTTCAACGGTTGGCTCGACGCCGTGCATTTTCAGCGTCTCGGTTGTGATCGGCCCAATGGACGCAGTCTTGTAGCGAAGGATTGCCCCAGGTTCGTTCAATGCCAGGAAATTCTTCACCGTAGATGAGCTGGTAAAGGTGATCCAGTCTGCAGCCGGGGCAGGCCCCGATTCAGGAACAATCGTACGGTAAGCTTCAGCGATCTCAACAATGGCCCCCATTGCTCGCAACGCCTCAGGCACGGTGTCGCGTGCCACAGCCGCACGAGGGATCAGGATTCGCATGCCTTGCATCGAGTAGCCCTTGAGGGCCTCAACCAGGCTTTCCGCGACATATTCTTTCGGCACAACGTCCACCTTGAGGTGCATCTTCTCAACCGCCTTGCGTGTGGCTGGCCCGATCGCACACAGCTTCGCCCGCAGTCCTCGCAGGTCTCTGCTGGACGCACCGAGCCTGGCCGAGAACGATTCAACGGCGTTGGCACTGGTAAAGATCAGCCAGTCGTAAGCTTCAAGCTTGGCAATCGCGTGATCCAGCGGCTCGAAGCTCAGCGGCGGCGCAATTTCGATCGTCGGATACTCGATTACTTGTGCGCCAAGTGTGGCAAGTTGCAGCGCCATCTCTGGAGCCGATTTACGCGCACGGGTGATGGCAATCCTGACTCCATGCAGTGGCAGCCGCTCGTGCCAGTTGAGATGCGCTCCAAGCTGCGCCACCCCACCGATATAGATCATCGCCGGTGCCTGGATTTTCGCCTCTGCCAGTGAAGCAATCGTCCCGACGACAGTACTCTGCTCTGGCCTGGTTGCCCAGGTAACAGCCGCAGCAGGCGTATCTGCAGAACGGCCTGCGGCAATCAGAGCTGCAGCCAGCTCTGGAAAATGAAAGGCCCCCATGAAGATCGCGATCGTATCGACTTGGGCCACCTTGTGCCAATCGATTGCCTCGGGATGATGGCCTGTCACGAAGGCTACGCAACTGGCGTAATCGCGATGCGTAAGCGGAATGCCAGCATAAGCAGATGCGCCAACAGCAGACGAAATCCCGGGCACCACCTCAAACGGTACGCCCGCCTTGTCTAACGCCTCGCATTCCTCGCCACCGCGACCAAAAATATAGGGGTCGCCGCCCTTGAGGCGCACCACACGCTTCCTGGCCTTCCACTGTGCGATCAGGATCTCTCCGATCTCTTCTTGCGGCACAGTGTGATTGTCACGAACTTTGCCTACGTTGATGAGCTCGGCTTTGGTAGCCAGACGCAACGCCTCGGGGCTCGAGAGGTGGTCGTAGAGCACAACGTCTGCCGTCTCAAGTAAACGCTTGGCCTTGACCGTAAGCAGCTCCGGGTCGCCGGGTCCGCTGCCTACCAGATAAACTTTCACCCCAGCACCTCGTGGGCGCCCCCGGCTTTGAGGCCGTCGGCGACGGTTTTGCCCAGTGCGACTGGGTCTGTCCCATCAGCCGCGAAACGAATGACGAGCGCCCCGTCTGGCGAAGCAACTACAGATTCAAGATGGATGCGATCTCCGTCGATGGTGGCAAAGGCTCCCATCGGGATTTGACATCCGCCACCAAACTCTCTCAGGCAGGCACGCTCTGCGGTAACGGCCCTGAGCGTGGGTTCGTGCGTAAGAAGGCTCACCGTTGTGTCGCCCGCCCGCGCTTCGATTGCGAGGGCTCCTTGCCCCACCGCAGGGCAAATTCGTGACGCATCAAACCGCTCTGCAATGCGGCCAGCCCAACCGAGCCGTCGCAAGCCGGCACAGGCCAGGACAATCGCCTGATACTGGCCTTCATCCAGCTTACGCAGCCGTGTATCGAGGTTTCCGCGAATCGATTGAATGTCAAGATCCGGACGAAGCACCTTGAGCTGAGCTTGCCGGCGCAAGGCGCTGGTGCCTACGCGTGCGCCCTGGGGTAGCTCTTCGAGTGTGCTGCCGATGATCGCATCAAAGGGGTCTTCCCGCTCAGGCACAGCTACCAGTTCGAGGCCATCCGGCAATTCGGTCGGCATATCTTTCAGGCTATGTACTGCGATGTCGATTCGGCCGTCCAGTAGCGCATCTTCCAGCTCCTTGGTGAAGAGCCCCTTGGTTGAGGTCTGCGCTCCAAGCTTGGCTAGCGGTACGTCGGTGATTTTGTCGCCTGTCGTGTGAATCACTTCGATGCGCGATTCTATGCCGCGCGTGTGCAGTAACGCCTGCACATGGTTAGCCTGCCAGAGCGCAAGCATCGAGCCGCGCGATCCGATTGTGATCATGTATTGGACTCCAGACGAAAGATGCGGCGAATCATCTCGATCGAGATCGTTGGGTCTCCCTGAGCGCCTTGCCTGCGCAACTCCGAGATCGCCCCGTGCGCAATCTTGTTGATAATGCCTCGAGTCATCGCCTCAAGGGCTTCTTCCTGTGTTGTACTCAGTGGGCCAAGCTTGGTGCGGTAGCGCTCAAGCTCTGCCGCGCGCACTTCTTCCAGCTTGCCTTGCAGGCTGACGATCGCAGGCGACACTTCACGCTCGCGCATCCGGCTCTCAAGCCACTGCACTTCTTCTTCGATGATCCGGGCGGCATGCTCGGCTGCTTCGGCCCGCCCGCGTAAATTGCGATCCACCACCTTCTGCAGGTCGTCGATGTCGTAAAGAAACACGTTATCGATTTCATTGACAGAGGGTTCCACGTTGCGCGGTACTGCGATGTCGACGATGAATACAGGCTTGTTGCGACGCGCCTTCATCACCAGCTTCATGTCTTCCTTGGTGAGGATCGGCTCGCGTGCTCCGGTAGAAGTGATGATGATGTCGACGCTCGGCAGCGTCTGGCGGAAAGTGGCAAAGTCTACGATCCAGCCTTCAAAGAGCCGTGCAAGATCAACGGCACGGTCATAGGTGCGGTTGGTCACATAGATTTGCTTTGCGCCCTGATTGCGCAAATGCCGCGCCGCCAGCTCACTCATCTTGCCAGCGCCAATCAGCATCACCTTGCTTCCAGCCAGATTGCCGAAGATCTCCCGCGCAAGCTCCACTGCCGCATAACTGACGCTAACCGCACTCTCGCCGATTTCTGTTTCCGAACGAACTCGCTTGGCCACATGAAAGGCGCGCGTAATGAGTTGATCGAGATGGCTGCTGACGGTTCCCATCTCTTTCGCCAGAGAATAGGCGTCCTTGAGTTGCCCCAGGATCTGTGGCTCACCCACCACCATCGAATCGAGGCTCGAAGCTACTCGAAATAGATGGCGAACCGCATCGCGGCCTTCCAGCTTGTACAGATATTGATCGACGGTGGCGAGCTTGAGGCTGCTCTGCTTCTCAAGAAAGTGCGAGAGTGCGTCGTTCAGGCTGGCCGAATCATCGAGCGCTAGTGCCAATTCCACGCGGTTGCAAGTCGACAGAATCAGGCTTTCTTTGACCCCCGACTGCAGATTCAATTCCGTCAATGCCGCCGGAATCGACGGAGCCGGGAGCGCCATTTTTTCGCGAACTTCAACTGGGGCTGTGCGGTGGCTGAGTCCGCAGATAGCTATGCGGCTCATCGTTCCAGTGTCGTCCTCAGCCCGACATGCGTCGCCCAGGTCAGCGCAGAGAAGCCCAGCAGGCCTAGCGCCATAAACGCGGTCTTGCGTCCTCTCCAGCCTTGGCTGGTTCGCAGGAAGATCATCGTCAAATAGAAAAACCAGGTAAAGATCGCCAGTTGTACATTTGCATTACTCATCCAGCGCGTGCCGCTTTCGACATAGGCCCAGGAGGCCCCGGCTATGACTCCAAGCGTGGTGAATACAAAGCCCAGGCCCATCGCACGATTGATCATCGTATCGAGGATTCCAAGGGCAGGCAGACGCGATGCCCCTGCAAGGTCTTTACGTTTCAGTTTGCGTTCCTGAATCAGATAAAAAAGCGATGCTCCTGCCGTGATGCACACGCTGGCGATCCCAAAGAGAATCAGCGAAACGTGCACGATCAGCCACGCGCTCCTCACCCTGGGATTCACCCACTGCGTCAACGGGCTTTCGGTGGAAGCAACCCAGGCAAGCAAACTCACTACAGGGAAGAGTAATACCCCAAGTGAAGAAAAGCTGTAGCGCCAATGTACGACAAGGTAGAGCAGGCCCAGAAGGAATGCGAAGAGGCTGACCGACTCAAAGAAATTGTCTACCGGCAAGTGCCCAACTGAAACAGCGCGTTCCACGATGGAAACCATATGGAGTACACTTCCGACCGCAAAACTGCCCACCACTGCCAAGCCTGGAGTAGCTTCTTCATCCGAATTGCGATTTTTGAGAAAGGTCCAGAGGGTGCGAATCAGGCCAGCGGCGTACAAAATCGCGGCGATTCGCAACCAGAACAGGCTCATGTCCGGCATTTCCTTCAGTATAAGGTCGATGTCCTAAAGATTCCCGGGGTCAGGCCGAATAACAAGAGAGGAATGATGATTTGCGTTTAAAATCGAGTCCGGCATGGCGAGTTGAAAGTGGCAGCGAAAGTGCAAACAAAAAAGACGTGACGCTTCACCCACTAGACTACGGCCGGCGAATCCTTGGATTGAGCATGGAGCCGAAACGTATGCGGACAACTCTTGACCCCAAACGTACCGGCAAAGATGCCTCCTATCTTGAATATCGACTGCGCCAGCTGATTGCCGGCCAGGACGACGCGATCGGTCAGATCGTGAACATGTTCCAGATGTATACGACGGGCTTAAGCTCCCCTGGGCGTCCCATCGGAAGTTTCCTCTTCCTGGGGCCAACCGGGACGGGCAAGACTCGATTGGTAGAAGCCGCCGCCGAATGTTTGTTGCGTCGTCCGAGTCCTGTTGTGAAGATCGATTGCGCTGAATTCCAGCACAGCCACGAGATCGCCAAGCTGATCGGTAGCCCTCCCGGATATTTGGGCCATCGCGAAACCCACCCCCTCCTGAGCCAGGAGATGCTGAATCAGTACTGGAATGACGACGTCAAACTGAGCTTCGTTTTGTTTGACGAAATTGAAAAAGCAAGCGACGCACTCTGGAATTTGCTCCTCGGCATTCTGGACAAGGGTGTACTCACTCTCGGCGACAATCGCAAAGTGGATTTTTCGCGAGCGATGATCTTCATGACCAGCAATCTCGGTGCTGCCGAAATGAGCCAGATTGGGAGTCCCAAAATGGGATTTGCCCGATCGCTGGGCAAAGAAACCCTGGCCGCAGAAGAAATTGCCCGACGTAGCGAGAAGCAGAGCAAGACAGGTGTCGAAGCAGCACGCAAGAAATTCACGCCGGAGTTCATGAACCGGCTCGACAAGATTGTGGTTTTCAAGAGTCTAGCCGACAAAGACCTGCGCCGGATCCTCGACATTGAACTGGCAATCTTTCAGCAGCGGCTCCTGGCCGGTGCCAACCAGAAGAAATTTGTCTTCGCTGTCTCAGACGATGCCAAAACATTTCTCCTCGAGCAGGGAGTCGACCCGCGCTACGGGGCACGCCACTTGAAGCGCAGCATGGAGCGCCTACTCGTGCAGCCGCTTTCCAACCTGCTGGCAACAGAACAAATTCAAGACGGAGATTGTCTGCGCATCGAATTCGACGCAGTGGAGCGCGAGCTCACTTTCACCAAAGAAGCCGAAGGCCTTCCCATTGGCACAATGTTCGAAATGATCGATACCAGCGTGCCCGTACAATTGGGCGCGCTGGCTGCAGCCGTAAGCAACGACCATCCCAAGTTGAACAACTCGGCCGCCGCGTCCAAATTGAAAGGGAAAGTCTAGCCTCCTAGGCGGCACATTCGGGGCGGCCCAACTGCAGGCTGAACTGTTCCGTATCGCCCCAGTCGAGGTATAGATCGGGGTCGATCTCCATCGGCTTCACCAGATCTGCAGTCAGCGTTCTAAAGGTTTCCACCTTGAACCGCATCACGTACTCGCGAAATGTCTCATCGGCCTGACGATTGGCGATGTAATGATCCAGTACACGCTTTACAGCTACCGGCGCAGACTTCGCAGGTAAGCTCTGAATCGTGAATCCGTACTTCAACATGCCGTCCCGGTCCACTCCGCCTCCAAGCAACATCTGGTAATACGGGATCTCCCGTCCATTCACTTTACGCATGTTGCCAAAGAAGCCAAGGTCTCCCAGCCAGTGCTGGCCACAGGAATTTGGGCAGCCGCTCGCCTTGATATGCAGCTTTCTTACCAGTGCATCCGGATGGTTTCCCACCGTTTCACGCAGGGCCTCACCCAGACTCATAGTCTTGGTGATCCCAAGGTTGCAACTCCAGGCTCCCGGGCAGGTGACGATGTCGTCAATCTCGTCGGCGCCGCCTTCTGCCAGCTTTGCCTGTTGCAAAATCGCATAGATTTCGCGCAATCGATTCTGCTGCACCCACGCAATGTTCAGGTTCTGATCAATCGTGATGCGAACCAGACCGTCTCCAGCGGCGCGGGCAATTTGAGCTACAGCGCGCATCTGTTGCGAAGTCATATTGCCCTGCGGAACTTTCACTGTAAGCACCACATTGCCTGCCTGGCGCTGCGGCTTCACGTTGGTGCGCAGCCAGCGCTCGTAGTCGGGCGCAAGATCCGGCAGCACCGGCAGTAACTGATCCCGGCCTAATTGCCTTGGCTGCGGCGAATAGGCTCCAAATCCTTCGGGCACTTCTTCCGGCGCCGCGAGTCCACCATTGGCAAGGATGTCGGCGTATTCCAGATCGACCTGTTCTTTAAACCAATCCCACGAGCGCTCACGCACGATGAACTTCAAGCGGGCCTTGTGCTTGTTCTTGCGATTGCCGTATTTGGCAAAAACTCGAATCACCGCTTCGCAGCGATTGACGATCCGTTCGACTGGCAGAAACTCGTCGAGTACCTGAGCCTCGCTCGGCACCGGGCCCAGTCCGCCTGCGGCCACAATCTTGAAGCCGCGCTGGCCGTCCTTAATGCGGGCGTGAAAACCCATGTCATGAATCCCGCCAACGGCGCAATCCTGCTTACAGCCACAAAAGCTGATCTTGAACTTGCGTGGGAGATTGTCGGTCAGTTCCTGATGCAAAAATGCGAACGCTGCCTGCCGAAGATAGGGCGAGATGTCGAAAACCTCATCGACAGAAATCCCTGCCAGTGCGCACCCGGTCACATTGCGAACCGTGTTGTAGCAAGCCTCACGCGTCGTCAGCCTTACCTTGGAGAGCTCTTCAAGCAAATCAGGAACCACAGCCAGCGGCACAAAGTGAAACTGCATATTCTGACGCGTTGTCAGATGCCCCTTGCCCGATGCGTACTTGTCGGCGATATCTGCTAACTGCTCCATTTGTGCAGCCGTCGAAAGGCCACCGGGAACCTTCGTGCGGATCATTTGCACGCCTGCCTGGCGCTGTCCATAGACGCCGCGCCTCAGCCGAATGGCGCGAAACTCTTCATCCGTGTACTTTCCAGCAAGAAAATCGTTGACCTGAGATCGGAAAAGCGTAAGGTCGGCATGGACCGTCTGGTCAAACTGAGCTGCGACTGAAGTTTGCGTTTGCATTGTGGTGATTCCCTATCAAGATTACTATGATTCTCGCGCCAGTGGAAGCATAAGAAATGTTCATGTAATCGAAACCAAATTGGGCTAATCTGAAATTATCCCCCTTCAGGTCTCTTCTGAAAGAAAAATTTTATGAAACACACCCTTCGCCTCGCAATGTTCCTGGTGTGCTCGCTCTCCCTGTTATTTGGACAAGCGGACGCCAACAAAGGCCAGATCATCGGCACCGTCACCGACCCCAACGCCGCAGTAATTGCCGGCGCTAAACTCGTCCTCCGCAATGTCGGAACCGGCACGATTCGTGAGCTCACCACCAGCTCTACCGGCACATACCGTGCAGTATTGATGGATCCAGGCACCTACGAAATCACCGCAAACACCACCGGCTTTGCTGAAAACAAAATCAGCGGCCTCGTCCTCAACGTAGGTTCCACCATCACCGTCAACGTGCAGATGACTGTGCAATCCACCACCACAACTGTTGACGTCGGTGAAACTTTGCTTCAGGACGCCGTGCCTGTAGCAAGCGCCCTGGTCAATAGCATCGCGATTACGAATCTGCCGATCAACGGCCGTCGCTTTCAGGACTTCGTCCTGCTGACGCCAACGGCAGTCGTAGAAGGGCAATCCCGCAACCAGATTTCTTTTGCCGGTCAGCGCGGCATCAATTCCAACATCATGCTCGATGGTGCCGACTACAATCAGCCCTTCTTCGGCGGCATCCGCGGTGGCGAACGCTCCACCAGCATCATCACTGTCCCCCAGAGCGCCATTGCTGAATTTCAGGTTCTCGCAACCGGTTACTCTGCCGAATACGGTCGCTCCACTGGCGGCGTGATGAACACCATCACCAAGTCCGGTAACAACGAAATCCACGGCGAAGGCTTCTACCAGATTCGCCACCGCGCTCTCAGCGAGTTCAATCCGGTAGTTCTGATCCGTCCTTCCGAGACGCTGCAGCAGTTTGGCGGCGGCATTGGCGGCCCGATCAAGAAGAACAAGCTCTTCTGGTTTGTCGCGGCAGAAAGCCAACGCTCCACCACTCCCCGTCAGGTTGTGATTCCTTCCCTCATCGGCGTGCCTGTAACGGCTCGCAACACCGAAGCCGTCAGCCTGCTTCGCAGCTTTGAGCGTTCCTTCCAGCAGACCAACCGTGCCAGTGCTGTAACCGCCAAAACCGACTACTCCTTTGCTGGCGGCCACAAGCTCACCATGCGCTACAGCTTTAGCGATTCAGTCGAAAGAAATGCTGTCACCGTTGGTGCTGCCGTTAACCCCATTACCAATAACCCTGAAGAAAAC
>CANGVB010000059.1 GCA_947456995.1 Bryobacteraceae bacterium
ACTGAGGTCATGCGCTAAAGGATTCTACGATCAGCCAGGGTTTGGTATCACCCCGGCGTGCACCTTGCAAAATCCCCTCCGCTCCCAGGCTGTCAAAATATTAGAGAAAATCCCCAGCTTCCTCGAATTCCCACCTGACTCAGCTCAACCCATCGAAGCATTTCCAGGCAACCTCCCTCCTCCACCTGCCCAGCCGCTTCCGGGCCTCGGCTTCCCAATCACCATAAAAATCTTGACTGACAACCGTTCCAGGCCGCCATCATTCCATCAGCGATACATCTTTGAGCAAAAAAAGTGAAATCGCTCACTCAAAAAAAAGAAGCTGTGCACACAGAAAAAACTCCCAAAACTCAACCAGCTCCACACCCCTTCAGATCAACGGATTCTTCCACTTCAATCCAGTGAATCGCAGAAAATCCGTATCTGCAGTGTGCAGCATCGCATTCGCTTCGATAGCCAGCGCGGCCAGGTGTGCGTCCGTCGTCAGATTGCCTCCCCGGCCCTCCGATCTCAGAAAGCCGAAGGCAATCTCAGCGTGTCTTGGGCCCGGATTCAAAGCCCGCACCATAGGCCTCTCAAACCAGGACTCGACATGTGTCGCAGCTTGATCCACCGTCATCGGGTTCCGGAAGATTCTGGGGCTAGTCCAGAGCCGAATGAATCCAAAGGCAACAATCCAGGAAATTCCTACCGCTTCGTGTCCCGAAAGACAGCCTACCCACCATCGTTTCGCTGCCTCATGCGACGGCGAACTGGAGTCATAAGCGTAGATCAGCAGATTGAGATCCGGCACAATCATCTTTTGTGTCGTTCCTCATCCGCTTGCCAGGCAAGCTCATTCAACCGCCTGTCGTCAATCCCTGGCAGAAGGCTGCCAGCATGAGGCTGGTAATCGAAGGGCGTCATCGCCGGAACCAGACCCGCTAGCCCACGCCTCAAAGTTTCGTTCACCACAACCTTGAACGGCTGCTCCGTTTTCTTGGCAAGCTGCGCCAATTGCTCGGCAACATCGTCTTCGAGAGTGAGCGTTGTCCGCATGTAGGCATCATGATGCTTCATAAATGTGATGTCAAGATGCCAGCTTGGAGCATTTCGAGATTCACGCAAAACAAAAATATTTTATCCCGCACATTCTAAAGTACTTCCACCCCACCCCGGGCTCATCCACTCCCACCGCCCGTGTTAACGTATCTCCCGGACGCACCCTTGTGCGATCCACGCCCAATTCCCATGCTGAGGTCCACTCATGCTCAACTCACAACCAACTCCCATCAAACGCAGCTCACGCCGCTTCACCACCGACAAACAGCGCGAAGCCGCCCGTCGCAATGGCGCAAAATCCAAAGGCCCTGTCACGGCCGCCGGCAAAGCCCGATCCTCGCGTAATAACTTCAAACACGGCATTTACTCCAAAACCGTCGACCTTACCTCCGAAGAAGGCTACTACACCAAATTCCGCAACTATCTCAACGATTTCCCCGGCGATAGCCTGGAACTCTTTGAACTCATCGAACGCATCGTCTCTGCCTCTATCCGCCGTCGCCAACTCGGCCAAATCCACGCCGAAGTCTGGAACGACTACCTCATCACCCAACCCGAAAACACCCCGCTCTACCAGGCCTATGGCGAAATCATGGGTTCACTCCTGCCCCTCGAAGCAGCCGAAAACCGTGAGTTCTATCGCTTCCATCGAATTGCTCGCATTTTGAAAAACTTGAAATACGGCCGTCCAAACCCGGCAAGCCCCGAAGCCAAATTCGCTCAATACTTTACAGAGCAAAACGACGCGCCGGACGAGAAAGATTTCCACAATTTGGCACCCTAAACAGAGTCCAGCCACGCATAAGCCATCTGCCGGATCTCCGGCGGAAAATCATGTTCGCAATCCGGGTGCTCCACTCGAATTTTTGAGTGCCCGGAATCCCGAACCGCATCATCCACGCCGCTTGCATCAAAATTTGCATCTCGCAACGGCGCATTCACAAACACCGGCCGCGGCCCAATCGCCGCCAGCACATCCTTGAAGTCAAACGGCATCGCCTCAGGCCTACGTGCCGCAATCTTCGGCATGTATCCTTTGTGGGACCAGCCCGTCAAATTGCCACCGTAGTACTTGGCAAAACTCGTAAACCCGCAACTGGTGATCACCGCCTCAATCCGTGGGTCAAACGCTGCCACAAACAGCGAGTTATGCCCACCAAGGGAGTGCCCGCAGGCTGCAATACGAGTAGCGCCAATCATTTTAAGTACGCTCACCGCTCGCATGTGGTTTACGATCCCCTTCATCGTTGCACTCACGTAGCCATGCGCATAGGGGTCGTAGCGATACTCGCCAAAGTTTGCATAGTCTGGCGCCAGCGTAATGTACCCGCGCAGGGCCAGCTCCCGGGCATAGTGCAGGTTCGGCTTGCCGCCGAGGCCAGCCGGCTCATCCTTGCCAATCTTTGTTGTCTGGTGCAGGCAAAGCGCTCCGCGCAGCTTGCGGCGCTCGGGATTAGGCGGAAGCAGCAGCCACGCCGGCACCTCACCATCGATCGTGATGTGTCGTCGCAAGAGGCCGCCATCCAGCGTTTCGGCGTCAACAGTGAACTTCGCCTGGGCCTGTGCCAGCTTCGGCAGCGGCCCCATGATTTCCTCTAGCCGGGCAAGAATCATATCCTATTAGTTTGGACTTATTCTTTTCCCGGCGCATACCAAACCTCACCAGGGTCGTTCTGGTGGAAAGCGGGCCGAGGCCGCTCTATGATGACTTCATTGGCAACCTCTACGAGCAGCACGGCCAGAACATACAGGTGGATCTCGTCACCTGCTACACCGGCCATCCCCGTGGCTTTCGCGAGTCCAACGGCAGGGTCTACCGCATTCAGGATTACCGTGGCTGGGACGGTGCCAAACGTCTCGCTGTCGAGCTGCGCAGCAAAGGGCCCACCGTGCTCGGCATCATCTGCGCCGGTGTCCCGATCATGGCCAAATGGAAGTGGCTGCTCTTTGCCGCTCTCCGGTCAAAAGTTTTTGTCATGAACGAAAACGGAGATTACTTCTGGGTCGACTACTCGAACTCAAAGTTGATCCTCCACTTCATGGCCTTTCGCGCCGGTATGTCGGGCGACAACAGTATCTGGCTGCCGTTGCGCATGCTGGTTTATCCCTTTGGGATGGCCTACTTCGCCGCCTACGCGGCATGGCTGCATGGAAGAAAATGGATAAGGAACATATGAAAGCAATTCAGGTATTTGAAACCGGTGGCCCCGAGAAGCTCGTCTACAGCGACAGGGAAGTCCCCCAACCCGCCAAGGGTCAGGCTCTGGTCAAGCTGGCCGCCAGTGGTGTGAACTACATCGATGTCTACCATCGCACCGGCCTCTACCCGCAGCCCATGCCCTTCACTCCAGGTATGGAAGGCGCAGGAGTCGTAGAAGCCCTCGGTGAAGGCGTCACTGGCCTTGAGATCGGTCAGAAAGTCGCCTATGCCATGGCCATCGGTTCTTACGCCGACTACGCCGTTGTGCCCGCCTGGCAACTGGTCCCCGTGCCAGCAAGCCTGAGTCTTGAAACCGCAGCCGCTGTCATGCTGCAGGGCATGACGGCCCACTACCTCGCCCACTCTACCTTCAAGCTCGAGCCCGGCATGACCTGCGTCGTTCACGCATGCGGCGGTGGTGTCGGCCTCCTCCTCACCCAGATCGCGAAGAAACGCGGAGCGATGGTCATCGGCACCACCAGCGCCGCCCCCGGTTCTGACAAATACGAACTCGCCCTCAAAGCCGGTGTCGACATCATCTCGAACTACGAAGACTTCAACGCCAAAGGAGTCCATGTCGTCTATGACAGTGTCGGCGCAACCACCTTCGAGGCCAGCCTCAATGCCCTGCGTCCCCGAGGCATGATGGTCACCTACGGCAACGCAAGCGGCCCTGTCCCGGAACTCAGCCCCCTCAAGCTCGCCCAGAAGGGAAGCATCTTCCTCACCCGGCCCACCCTGGCCCATTACGCTGCCACTCGCGACGAAATCATCTGGCGCAGCGGCGATCTCTTTGAGTGGCTCGGCGACGGCTCGCTCTGGCTCCACGTCGAGAAGACCGATCCGATGTCCGACGCAGCCGAGGCACACCGCGATCTCGAAAGCCGCAAAACCAGCGGCAAGCTGCTGCTAAAGAATTAGCATGCAATCGCCGTAGCTAAAGAAGCGATAGCGCTCGGCTACGGCATGTCGATAAGCCCGCATTGTGAGGTCGTAGCCTGCAAAGGCTGCCACCAGCATGATCAGGCTCGACTCAGGCAGATGGAAGTTCGTCAGCATCGCCCCCACGGCTTTGAATTGATAGCCCGGGGTGATAAAGATGTTCGTCTCCCCCATGCCGGCTTCCATCGTGGTCTCAACCGTGCGAACGCTGGTTGTACCGATGCAGACCCGTCGTTTGGCCGCTTGTATCTTGGCCGAAGCCTCCGGGCTGATCTCATAGAATTCGTGGTGCAACGTGAGCGTCTTCAGGTTCTCCTCTGTCAGAGGCTTGAAGGTGCCAAGGCCCACATGCAAAGTCACCTCGGCGATCTCGGCTGTCACCGCAGCAAGGATCTCCGGTGTGAAGTGCAGACCCGCCGTGGGCGCCGCAGCCGCGCCCGCCGTTTTGGCAAATACAGTCTGATAGCGTTCCTTGTCGCTCTCCTCATCGGGGCGGTCGATATAGGGCGGCAGTGGGACGTGGCCAATCGATTCGATCGAGCCGCTACCCTCAAACTCAACCTCGCGCTCGCCGTTGTCCAGGTGAGCCGTAATGGTGGCCGTCAGGTCTGGTGCCAGCACAACCTTCTGGCCCACCAGCAGCTTCTTGCCGGGCCGCACCAGCGCCCGCCAGCGTGTCGCCTCTACGTTGAGCGCCCGCAGCAGGAAGATCTCAATCTTGCCAGTGGTTCCAGGCCGATGGCCAAAGAGCCGCGCCGGGATCACGCGGGTGTTGTTAAGCACCATGCAATCCCCCGGCTGCAGGTAGCTGGGGAAGTTGGTGAACATGTCGTCGCGAAAGGTTTGAGAGGCGCGATCAAGCACCAGCATGCGTGAGTCAGACCGCCCCGGCAGTGGCCGGCGGGCGATCAGTTCATCAGGTAAGTCGTAGTGGAAGTCTTCAATTCGGATAGGCACGGTTAAACTAAAGGTTTGAGAATCCTCGGTATTGAATCTTCCTGCGACGAGACCGCAGCCGCAGTCGTGGAAGATGGCACAAAGATCCTATCTTCCAGCGTAGCGTCTCAGCTCGATGTACACCAAAAATATGGTGGCGTCGTGCCAGAGCTGGCCAGCCGCGAGCACGTCCGCGCCATTGTCCTGATTGTCCGCGAAGCTCTGGAAGCAGCGAATACAAAGCTCGAAGACCTCGACGCCATCGCAGTCACCCACGGGCCCGGCCTGGTAGGCAGCCTCCTGGTTGGCCTTACTTACGCCAAGTCGCTCTGCTTTGCCAAAGGCATCCCCCTGATCGGGGTGCATCACCTCGAAGGTCACATCCGGGCCGCGCTGATCGGCATTGACCTCGAGTACCCAGCCCTGGCCCTGGTCGCCAGTGGCGGACACACGCATCTCTTTGAGTGCCTGTCCGAAGGCGAGTACCGCCTCGAGGGCCGCACCCGCGACGACGCAGCCGGCGAAGCCTACGACAAGGTCTCAAAGCTTCTCGGTCTTGGTTATCCGGGCGGGCCGGTGATCGATGCCTTGGCCGCCAAGGGCAACCCGCGAGCGGTGAAGTTCACCTCACCCAAACTCAAAGGCAACCTGAGCGACTTCAGCTTCAGCGGCCTCAAGACCGCTGTCCTGCGCTGGACCGAAGCCCGCCGCCTCCGAGGCGACTTCGACCCAGCAACAGACCCCGAGACCATCGACATGCTGGCCAGCTTCCAGTACACCGTCATCGAAGAGCTGTTGAACCGTGCCGCAAGGGCCGCCCAGAACATCGGAGCCAAGGCGCTGGTAATCAGCGGTGGTGTCGCCTCCAACCGAGGCCTCCGCGAAGCAGTCAAGTCGAGGAAGTGGCCCATGCCCGTCTACTTCCCGGAGCCGAAGTGGAGCACCGACAACGGCGTCATGATTGCCGTAGCCGGCTATTCCCGCTGGAAGCTCGGCCACTTCTCGCAGCTAGACCTCAAGGCTCAGGCTAACCTCCCGCTGGCTCGATGAGATAACATCGCAGTCATATGGATCGTCGTACTTTTCTAGCCGCCGGAGCTGCGGCAGGCCTCCTCCAGGGGGCATTCAAGAAGCCAGTAGGCCTTGAGCTCTACAGTGTCCGCAAAGAGTTTGTCAAAGACATGGCCGGAACAATCAAGGCCGTGGGCAAGATGGGTTATGAAGGCGTTGAGCTCTTTGGCTCTTACGCCGACTGGACCCCCGCTCAGGCCAAAGAAGCCTACACCATGATCAAGGATGCCGGCATGAAGTGCTGGTCAGCCCACACCGGCGCCAAGTACTTCACCCCCGAACATCTGGACCGTGTCATCGAACTCAACTCGATCCTCGAGAGCAAGTACATGATCATGTCCAGCGCCGGCAAGGTAGACGGGATCGACGGCTGGAAGAAAGTCGCTGTGTCTCTGAACACCGCAGCCGAGAAGCTCAAGAAGGTCAAGAAGGGAACTGGCTTCCACAACCACGCCTCTGAGTTCATGCCCCTCAACGGGCAGAAGCCAATCGAAGTCTTGGCCAAAGAAACGGTCAAAGATGTAGTCCTGCAGCTGGATGTCGGCACCTGCATCGAAGCCGGCACAGATCCGATCGCCTGGATCAAGGCCAACCCCGGCCGCATCCGCAGCCTTCACATGAAGGACTGGAAGCGCGGCCTGCCCAACCCGCACGACGGCTACAAGGTCTTGATCGGCGAAGGCGAAACAGACTGGAAGGCTGTAGTAAACGAGAGCCTGAAGACCGGTGGTGCCGAGCACCTGCTCATCGAGCAGGAAGGCAGCAGGTTCTCCGAGTTCGAGACCGCCCAGAAGTGCATCGAAAATTTCAAGAAGATCATGGCCTAAACAATGAAAGCACCAATCCTACTCCTCCTCGCCTCCAGCGCCTTCGCGCAGGAAGGCGTCACCGTAAATCTGAAGGCCCTCATGGCCGACTACAAGAAGAAGGTGGTTGCCATCGCTGCCGCCTTCAAACCAGCCGATCAGGACTTCAAGCCCACGCCTGAAGTGATGTCGGTCAAGGAACTGGTCACCCACCTCGGTGATGCCAACTACTCACTCTGCGCACAGCTCAAGGGTGAGAAGAAGCCTACCGTCGGCACGCTAGCCGAAAGCTTCGACTATTGCCTTGCTGCCATCGATGCAGTGGACGGCAAGATGGCTCAGAAGACCACCGCCAAGACGCCGCGAGATAAGGGCTACATCGCCTTCCATCTCCTGGAGCACACCGCTCTCCACTACGGCAATCTGGTCACCTACCTCCGCATCAAAGGTATGGCCCCACCCAAGGGCTAAACGCAAAAAGGCCCCCTCTTGCGAGGGGGCCTTTTTCAATTAGTGACTACTTGGTAGTACGTTCGCGCGAAGCGATGATGCGGTCGATGATGCCATACTCGATCGCCTGAGGTGCTTCAAGGATGTAGTCCCGCTCGGTATCGCGGGCGATCTTGTCGATGGGCTGATTGGTCGCATCGGCCATGATGCCGTTCATGACTTCCTTCATGCGAAGGATCTCTTTGGCATAGATGTCGATGTCGGTTGCCTGGCCGCCGAGATTGCTCATCGAAGGCTGGTGGATCATGATGCGCGAGTGAGGCAGGGCAAAGCGCTTACCCTTGGTGCCGCAAGCAAGCAGCACCGCTGCCATCGAGGCAGCCTGCCCGATGCAGTAGGTAACGATGTCCGGCTCTACCAGATTCATCGTGTCCAGAATCGCAAGTCCCGCAGTGATCGAGCCACCGGGGGAGTTGATGTAAATGTTGATATCGCGATCGGGGTCTTCGCTGGCCAGGAAGAGGATTTGCGCAACAAGCAGGTTGGCAACCTGGTCGTCGATCGGGGTGCCGAGGAAGATGATGTTTTCCTTCAGCAGGCGCGAATAGATATCAAAGGAGCGCTCACCGCGCGTCGTCTGCTCGATCACCATTGGGACGAGGACGGAGTTGTTGTATTCGGGAGTTTGATTCTTCAGCATCAGATTGCTACTGCAACAATGCTAACGCGATTCGATCGATGGCGGTCCTCACCTCTTGGCTAGGCGCATTGTAATTGTTGGCAACGATCTGAAAGGCGATGGTCCCAAAGCGCCTGGATTCGGCATATCCGCCCAGTGCTGACACATGAGAAAGGCTACCCGTTTTACCCCGGATTGCCTTTGCTTTAGCCGACTTGTCGAAGCGATTCCGTAGCGTACCGTCCTCGGCACCTACTGGCAGGAAGTCCCGAAAGAGCTCGAGTTGCCCTTGCTTCTCGATAAAGCGCAATAGCTGCACCACAGCTTTTGGCGTCACCAGATTCAACCGCGACATCCCCGAACCGTCTTCGAAGTTCACTTCCTTTTCATCGATTCCCGCCATCTTGAGAAAGTCGCTGAACGGCATCTTCTGCCGAGCTGCCCTCAGCACCAGCTCTGCGTGAAGATTCTGGCTCACCTTATCCACCACCTTCAACAAGTCGGGGAGGGCAGGCGATTCGCGCCGTGCGAGCTCAAACGATTCGAGACTCGCAGGCGCGACGTGGCGAGCCTCTGCTCTGCCGTCGACGCGGATGCCTTCTTCACGCAAGACCTGACGAAAGGCAACTGCTGCAAAAAGAGCCGGATCATCGACGGCCAGATCGTTGGAATACTCTTTAGCCTCTGGCGGCAGATTCCCGCTCAGCACGACTGTGCGAGAACCGGGTTGGCGGTCGATGCGAACCCGCCTCGGTTTGTCTGCCAGTGTGCTCACCTGGTTCAGCAGAGAGAAGTATTCAATGGCTGGATTCAGGGTGATTCCTTTAGCCGACAACGTGAGCCCAAAGACATTGTCGTTAAAGGTGAGAGCCGACACCGGAGCACCGTATTCAAACAGACCGTCATCTGCTGACCATCCACTCGGGATCGGGTCAAAGTCTTGCGCGGTATCGTCGCCAACAATACGCCCAGTGACGTGCCGCACGCCTTTGTCTTTGAGTTGACGTGCCATCTCGCGTAGCGGCAGCAGAAGGTCGTCTTCAAAGGGCTTCTCCCGGTCGTAGGGATATCTTCTGGCAGATAAAGATGGGTCACCACCACCGTAGAGAACCAGATCACCACTGATCTTGCCGCTAGCGTCCATGGCACTGTCCGCGAGTACGCGCGTTGCAAAGCGGTGTTGTGGCCCAAGTGCTGTGAGCGCAAAAGCAGTCGAGAACAACTTGGTATTGGAGGCAGGAATAAAAAACTGGTCGGCATTTACGCTAGCCAAGATTCTGCCCGACTTGACCTGAACTGCATGAACACCCCAGTGCACACGCTGGTTCTTTGTGATTACGGATCGCACGGCAGGCGCCAGTGGCTGAGCGCTCAAAGAGCAGGCTGTAAAGAGTAGGATGAAGGTGATGCGTAACATGCTGCGAATTCTTATTGTGACGGCAATTGCGACGGCCTGGGGGCAGGGGGTTGCCCCGCGCGGTCTTACACTCAAGGCCAAGCCGGCAGACTACGAATTCTCCGGCGATGCGGGCAAGCTGCAGATCGGCGCGGCATACATGGGCCGCAGTTTTTCGGCTGGAACAAAGATGCACGACGCCGGCAACTTCATCGTGGTCGAAGTCGGCGTCTTCGCCAGCAAAGACTTCATGGGTGAGTTGAGCACCGGAGATTTTCAATTAAGGATCGACGACAAGAAAACGGTGCTTCTGGCCGCAGCGCCAACGTTGGTTGCCAATACCCTGCGCAATCGCGATATGGATCCACAGCGCCGCCGGTTGGTTTATGGCGGGGGCATGGGGGATGCGCAAGTGATGGTGGGGCAACCGAGGCCGCAGGCCCGCTTTCCTGGCGACCCACGCCCAGGACAGCAACGCCCCGTCGGCATGCCAACCACCACAGAGAGTGATGCTCAGGATTGGGATGTAGCGATTGAAAGCGCGATACCGGAAGGGCCACTGCCAAGCGGGCGCGCAGGCAACCTCTACTTTGATTTCCCCGGAAAGATGACGAAAGTAAAAAGTTTGGTGTTGCAGTACTCAGGACCGGGTGGGAAGCTCGAATTGAGGCTTCGCTGAAGTATAATGAAAGTTTGGCCTAATGCCCTCATTTTCATTTCGTATTCAAAAGCGTCTTGCCGCCTATCAGCGTTTGTTTCGCGAGCTTGCCCTCGTGGGCAAAGGTCTCGCATCGACTGATCATGTCGTTCAGGCGCATATCGTCCCGATTCGCCGATGCAACATCGATTGTGGCTATTGCAATGAGTACGATGACTTCTCGAAGGAAGTCCCGATTGACATTATGCTCGACCGGGTACGGCACCTGGGCCGGCTGGGCGCAACGCTAATCACGATCAGCGGCGGCGAGCCGATGCTGCACAGCCGCATTGAAGACATCATTCGCGAAATCAAAAAGGTCGGCGCTATCGCCGGTATGATCACCAATGGTTATCTGCTGAATGAAAAAGAAATCAAGAGCCTGAATGAAGCGGGCCTCGATCACCTTCAGATTTCTATCGACAATCTTGTCCCCGATGAAGTTTCAAAGAAGAGCCTCAAGGTGCTGGATAAGCGATTGCAGTGGCTGGCTGAGTTCGCCCTGTTCCACGTCAATATCAACAGCGTAGTGGGGGCGGCTATCAAAAGCCCTGAAGACGCATTTGTCATTGCCAAACGCGCGCATGAGCTCAAGCTGAGTTCGACGGTTGGCATTATTCACGACGGCAGCGGACAGTTGAAGCCGCTTGGCCCTGTGGAGCGCGACGTCTTCCATCGCATTCGTGCATTGTCCAAGAAGAGCTATGCGCGGCTGAATGGCTTTCAGGAAAAGATTGCCGACGGTGAACCCAACGACTGGAAGTGCCGTGCCGGTGCACGCTACCTCTATGTTTGCGAAGACGGTCTGGTTCACTATTGTTCGCAACAGCGGGGCTTTCCT
>CANGVB010000060.1 GCA_947456995.1 Bryobacteraceae bacterium
ATCCGCGACTTCCTCGAAAAAATGGAAGCCAAACACGGCTTCAAATCTTCGCAACCGCAAAAACCTTAAAATCGAACCCAAACCCGCCCGGGACAGTCCAAAACAACGCCGGGCCAGCTCTTTGACATCCTGCTAGTTACGTTAATAAACAACCAAAGCCCGAGGTGTCTCCAGCGGCGGATTGCCAATGCCCTCACATCGGACAATCCGCCCCGGATTCACCCTACCCGCAGACTGGAATTAAAAGGCCATCAGCCTAAGCACTTCCAAATGTGATGGAATCTGAGTTCAGATAAAGATTTCCATCATGACCAGAAGATCCTTAGTCCAACTCGCCCCGGCCCTGCTGGCAGCAGCTCCAACCAAGACAAAAGTAGAAATCCGTCAGGACCAGTTCTTCATCAACGGCCAGCCCACTTACAAGGGCCGCGTATTCCGGGGCCATAAGATCGAAGGATTGCTGATGAACTCGCGCATGGTGCAGGGCATCTTTGACGACAAGAACCCGGCTACGGTCTCGAAGTGGGCTTACCCGGACACTAAGAAATGGGATGCTGAGCGCAACGTCAAAGAGTTCCTGGCAGCGATGCCGCTCTGGCGTAAGCATGGCTTGCTCTCGTTTACGATCAACCTTCAGGGTGGCAGCCCCGAAGGTTACTCAAAGACCCAACCCTGGTTCACCTCGGGCATCGCTCCGGATGGCTCACTGTTGCCGGACTTCATGGCTCGCCTCAAACGAATCCTCGACCGGGCCGATCAACTTGGCATGGTGCCGATCGTTGGCTATTTCTACTTTGGCCAGGATCAGGTGCTCAAAGATGAAGCCGCCGTCCGCAACGCTGTCATCAATGCCACCAACTGGCTTCTCGATCAGGATTATCGCAACATCCTTGTCGAGGTCAACAACGAAACCAACGTCAAGGCCTACGATCACGAGATTCTCAAACCCGCTCGAATCCACGAATTGATCAACCTTGTGAAGAGCATGAACCGCAATGGCCGCCGCCTGCTCACCGGCACCTCATATGGCGGCAACGGCATTCCCGAGTCAAATGTGGTGAAGACTTCAGACTTCCTGCTGATCCACGGCAACGGCGTCAAAGACCCCAAGCGCATCGCCGAAATGGTGCGCCTCAGCAGAGCGGTTGATGGCTACAAGCCGATGCCCATTCTCTTCAACGAAGATGATCATTTCGATTTCGACAAGCCCGAGAACAACATGATGTCTGCGATATCGGAGTATGCCTCCTGGGGCTACTTCGACCCTGGCGCGAGCGATTACTCCGATGGCTACCAATGCCCGCCCGTAAACTGGGGCATCAACTCAGAGCGCAAGAAAGCCTTCTTCAATTTATTGCGTCAGGTGACAGGCAGCTAGCAAATGGCTATTTGGCGAAAATCTGCGACATATCTGCGAATGCCTTGAACTCAAGCGCGTTCCCCGACGGATCGAGAAAGAACATCGTAGCCTGCTCTCCCACCTGGCCTTGAAAGCGGATGTACGGTTCGATGATGAATTTAACATCTGCCGCCTTCAAACGCTCAGCAAGAGCATGCCACTGATCCATCTCAAGAATCACGCCAAAATGCGGCACCGGCACAGCGTGCGCGTCTACTGCGTTGTGATGCAGGTTCGCCTCATAGCCAGGCTTGAGATGCGCTACTACTTGATGGCCGAAGAGATCATAATCAATCCACTCGTCCGACGACCGCCCCTCCGGGCATCCCATCAACCCGCCATAGAAATCCCGCGCCGCCGCAAGATCATGAACCGGAAAAGCAATATGAAAAGGAGTCACTTGAGCCATGACTTTGATTGTAAACTCAGGCCAGAACAGCGCCGGTCTGGGTTGTGTCATAACCAGCCAGAACCTCAAGCCTGCGTCGCAAACTGGCGCGCTGCAGAACATCGATGAAAGCCTGCGCTGCCGGGGTCTCGAGGGTTTTCCGCCGCATCACGAAATCGTATCGTTCGCTCTGCAGCGGCACAAAATCCAGTTGAAAACTCTGCGCTGCTGCCCTGGTTGCCAGACAGCAATCGGCATCCCCGGTCAACACCATATAAGCAACTGCAAGGTGCCCATACCCAACACGCTCATAGCCGGCTAGCTTCCCAACGGGTATGCCCGCCTCTTCCAGTAAGCGGTCCAGAAGCAAGCGGCTCCCCGACCCAGCCTCGCGATTTACAAACCGCACCTTGCGCCGGGTGAGATCCTCTACTTTCCGGATTCCCTTTGGATTTCCAGGCGCCACCACAAAGCCCTCTTCCCAGCGCGCGAAACTGATCACCGCAAAGTCTTCCTCCGGAAAAGTACTGCGCAGATAGGGCAAGTTAAACTCTCCAGATTCGGGGTCTTCAAGGTGCGAACCGGCAATGTGCACCTTGTCCTCCTGAAGCCACCGCAGTGCCAGTTTGCTCGATGCTGCGGCAGACACAACCTCAACCCCGCTCAGCTTCTCTGCCATCCGTGCCACAAGCCCGATCGCGGGATCACAACCCGCTAGAACCAGCTTTTTCGAGTTCGATTCCTCCCTGGCAAAGCCAACCAGCTCCGCTCTGCCTGGCATCCGCCCCACTTTCGAAATCACCCCATCTGCTTCCGGCAAATAGTAAGGGGAAGCATTCACCGGGATGCTCACTCGTCTGCTCCCCACCTGGCAAACCCGCACAGCCTGCCCCTTGGCCACCGGTGTCGCACTCAACACATCCGATGCCACCGCCGCGGCCGCTACAGGCGCTTCTTCGCCTAACGAAAACAACTCCTCGACAGGCACTTCCAAAACCCGAGCTAGCTTCAGCGTCACCTCGGTATTGGGCACATAAGTCCCTGCTTCAATCGCATAAATCGTCTGACGGCTCACGCCCACTTGTGCCGCGAGATCGGCTGCCCCCAGGCCACGACTGCGCCTGACTGCACTCAACTGATTCTGAATTCTTGTATCCATACACTCCTCAGAAATGAAACTTCAGCACAAGCTCAAACACACGCGGGTCAAGCGAAGTCGTAATAGACCCAAATCGCGCGTCGCCAAAACTGCCATTCGGGTTCCCGAGCGGTGGCGTATTGGTAACGTTGAAAGCTTCTGCACGAAACTCGGCTCGTACTCGCTCCGTCAATGGAATGGTCTTCCCAATCATGAGATCAGCGGTCTTGTACCCCGGTCCAACCACTGGGTTGCGTGAACTGTTCCCGATCGTAAACTGACCCGCTTGTGCAAACGCTGCCGTATTGAACCAGCGTCCGGTTGACCTCTGATCCGATGGCAAAACAGTTTCCTCGCGCCTGTTGGGACGCTGTACCCCAAACCCTGCAAACGCATTCAGGTTCGTCGCCTGAGTCACTGCAATCGGGCTCCCGGATTGGGCTCTCACCAGTCCAGCCACCTGCCAGCCCCCAAAGATTCGTCCCCGGCCAAACGGCAATTCATACACAAAGCCCGATGACAATATGTGAGGTACACTCCCTGTCGATACATCCTTCTCGAGCTGCTTGTTAAAGCTATCGGCAGCCTGAAAACTTGCCGCCGGGCCACTAAGCACCGCAGCATCAAAGACAGCTCCTGCATCGTCGATTAACTTTGAAAACGTATAGGACAGCGTGAACGTCAAGCCCCGTGAAAAACGCTTCTCCACTCTCGACTGAAACGAATGGTATGTCGAGTGGCCAACGTTATTCCGGTAGAGGGCAACACTGGTAAACCGAGGGTAAGGACGCAGCAATTGTCCGCGCGGAATCGTTGCACCTCCCAGCGAACTATTCGACGGGATCTGGCCAAAATATGGATTTGCCACCTGCTGCGTCAATTGCGACCCCAGCGCCAACTGCTCGACACTCAGTTGATTCAGATTCACATCCGGCACTCCGAGCCGAGTCAACTTTGAACCGAGATAACCACCTTCTAAACTCCAGTTCACCCCGAAGGTCTTCTGCAAGGTGAAGTTCCATTGCTGTGCATAGCCGCTTCCGTTAGTGCGCTGTACACCAAACACACCTTGCCCCAACCCTGCGTCTGGCCCCGTCGGCGCGAGTCGCACCGTTGGCCCTTGCGACAAAATGAATGCCGGACGAATATTGTCGAGAGACTGTTGCCCAAGAGTTTGGACAAACGGAAAGAGTGGGGTTGTAAAGGGTGTCGTGATCCCAGCCTGTTCAATCCAGGTCATGCCGTAACCACCTCTCAGCACGAACGATTCTCGAAGCTTATAGGCAAAGCCCAGTCTGGGTGCAAAGTTTCTTTTCTCGAGGTTCCGCGCACTTCTCGATACTCCGTTCGCCCCCAGATAATCCAGCTTCTGTGACGCCAGATTGAAAACCGCTCCCCGGTTGCCCACCACCGTAGAAGGAAAGTTCAAGGTGTAGCGAACCCCTAGATTCACCGTCAACTTCCTTGCCACTCGCCAATCGTCCTGCAAAAAGAATTCAGCGATCTTCGCCCGTGGCTGTATCAAGTCCGGCTGTGCATCAATGCTGAATCGCCCGACTTGACCCAAAAGAAACGACGCAAAACTATTGCCGGAATTGGCCGCTGCACCGCTTGTGAAAATGTTCGTAAATTGAAAATTCCCAGTCGGGCTAGGTGGCTGCAAGACATCGAGAGTCTGCCAGCGCAGATCTGCCCCGGCCTTCACGCTATGTCCACCGCTCACCCAGGAATAATTGTTCACAAACTGTGTCACCGAGGTAGTAAAATTCGCATTCCCGCTTGCCGGTGCGCCCAACTGCTGAAAGCCAACCAGGTCGTAGGTCGGCAGCACCTCTGAGAATGAAGACAAGGGCAGGTTAGGAATCAGCGTCACCTCTCCAACCGGTCTACTCAAGCGAAGCGAATTCCGCTCAAAGTTCCGCCGTGTAAACCCGAATCGCAGCTGATTCACTGCTGTTGGGCTGGTATTCCAGGTATGTTCTCCCACCACGCTATCGGCGCGGGTGATCGTGTTTCCGATCACACCTGAACTTAGATTCCCGCTTCCATCCGCCAGCGGTGTTGTCGGCTTCGTGTGATCCCGCAAAAACGAATAACGCCCAAATACCCGGTGCCGCGCTCCGAAGTATCGATCCAGCCGCCCGTCGAACTGGTCGGCCGCTGTTTCGTCGTTTCCTACGCGGCGATAGTTGTTAGCCGTTGCTTCCGATCCACTAGTCGTAAAAACGTTGGGTGCCGGGTATCGGTCCACGACTGCCAGTGCAGCACGATCAAAACGGCTCACCGGGATCGTGTTTGCGGCAAAAGCTTCGGTTCTCCCCGTAGTTGGATCGAATAGAGCGTTGCTGAAAACGCCTTGCCGCTGCGCCGTCGTCGGCACCGTGCTGACCCTCACTACTCCCGTATTCAGCCGCGTGCCTTGCCAGTCGGCAAAGAAGAAGGTCTTGTTTTTCTGAATCGGCCCACCTAGTACAAAGCCATACTGGTTCCGGCGGAACCTGGGCTTGGCCCCAGAGCTAGCAAAAAGATTCCTGGCATTCAACTTCTCATTCCTGAAAAACTCGAATAGCGTCCCATGCCACTCGTTTGATCCAGACTTCTGGTTCACCATAATCACGCCGCCATTGGATCTCCCGTACTCAGCTGAATAACTATTGGTGTCGACACGGAATTCTTCAATCGCGTCAATCACCGGGTAAAACGCTACTTGTCCCGGTTCTGGCTGCAAAACGCTAATTCCGTCGTAGATGTATTCGCTGACTCTTGGACGGCTGCCATTGATACGCGGCAGCACGCTGCCTGGGGGCAAACTTACTCCCGGCGCAAGCGAGATTAGCGGCACAAAGTTTCGCCCGTCCAGAGGCAGCGAAACCACTTTCTTTTGCTCCACCACAAAGCTCACTGTGCCCCGGCTTGCCTGTAATAGCGGCGGGGCGGCAGTGACCTCCATCGCCTGACTGGCATCTCCCAACTTGAGTTCGAGTTCAAGCCCCACGCGATCACCAACTCGCAACACAATCCCGGATCGCTCGAGCGTCGCAAACTTTTCTTTGGTTGCCCGCAAACGATACTCCCCTGCAGGAAGGCCAAGGAACTGAAATTCTCCTTCCGCTCCACCCAATTGAGATACGGTGAGGCCGGTTGCCAGATTCTCCAACTCAATACGGGCTCCGCCTACGGTGAGGCCTGCAGGGTCACGTAGCGTCCCCAAAAGCTCCGCTTTTGTCGATTGCGCCATCAGGGCTGGGGCAACCATTAAGCCTAAAAGAACGATATGACCCGCATACACAACTATGTCATTTTATCACGACATCTTTAGAGTTGCCTCGCCTCGTAGCGCAACACCCGCAACTCCCGCCTTTCCAGCCTGGGCAACTCCCTCGTAATCATCGCCGCCTGCCCCGACTGTGAAATCCGCATCCATCGCTGCAAACTACCTTCGATTGCAGGGGTCAGGGTCTCTGCAATCCCCACTCCCATCCCTGCAATGACAAGGGGAATCTCAAGCCCATTGGAATCTCTCCAGTACCCCAAATGTGCCTCGACTCCCGAATGACATGTATTCCGATAGATTTCCGAAATCACCTCACTCTCAAAATTTCCGCTCCCCATCAGGAAATGTAGCTTCGGCCTCTTCACAATCCGGCGGCCAAATTCCTCTTCTATGGGTTGCAGCTTCACTGTCAGAAAACAGGCCTCAAGGGCCTCAAGCCACCTCACTGCGGTTCGATGGGACACACCGGCTTGCCGGGCCAATTCCTGCTGTTGCAGGCCAGCCCCACTACTGGCCTTTACCTTCTCAGCAAAGGCAATCAATCGATCAATGTCACGCACCGGAACCAAACCTCGCAGATCCGCCTCTGGCCAGCCCACATGCTGGCCCCAACTTGCCTCTTCTGAGGCATGCTTCTCTCGGGCTGGCACAAAGCGGCCAATCATCTCAAGCTTCAGTGGATGTCGCCTTTGTCGCTCCGCCAGCGTCGGCCCATGCAATTCGAGACGCTCCATCGGCAAGCCCAACCGTACCGAACTCGCAAACACAAGCGGCAACTCTAACTTTACGCGCCTCAAATATGCCACTAACTCTGGCGCGCGCTGCACCTCATCAATCAAAGCCGCACGACGCAGCCTCATCAAAAACCGCTCCGGGTCTTCGCGCGCCCGCTGCCGGTCTGCCACGTCTTGCAGGCTCACATAGAGACTGTCTGCAAACTCTTTTCTGAGCAGCGTGGTTTTGCCAGCCCCTCTTGGCCCCTCGAGCACCACCGCCCCATAGGCCTGCACAGCGCGCCGCAAAGGAATCGCAAGATGTCGCTCTAAAAGCATGTAAATTCATTTTATAAAAAGCATTTTGCATAGACAAAACGCTTCAAAAATTGACGTTCCCCTTGCCCGCCCTCTAGGCTGGGAATCGCATATGAGCCTCAAAATCAATCCTGCCAAGGGCAAACTTGGCATTCTGATGCCGGGAATGGGCGCAGTGGCCACCACGTTCATGGCCGGCGTCGAAGCAGTGAAGAAAGACCTCGGCGCACCTGTCGGCTCGCTTACGCAGCTTGGCACCATTCGCCTGGGCAAGCGCACCGACAACCGCGTGCCTTACATCAAGGACTTTCTCCCGCTGGCGGGCTTGAACCAGCTCGTCTTTGGCGGCTGGGACATCTTTGAGGACAATGCTTACGAGGCGGCAGCAAACGCCCGGGTGCTACAGCCTGAACTTCTCACCAAGCTCAAGCCTTCGCTTAGCAAGGTGAAGCCAATGAAGGCCGTGTTTGACAAGAACTACGTTAAACGCATTGACGGCCCTAATGTGAAAACCAAGGGCACACTCGCCGACAAGGCTGAAGCCCTGATGGACGATATGAAGACCTTCAAGGCCACCAACAAGGCCGATCGTCTGGTGATGATCTGGTGCGGCTCCACCGAAGTCTTCCAAAAGCAATCCAAGGTTCACCAGTCGCTAGAAGCCTTTGAAAAGGGTCTCGCCAAGAACGATCCTGCGATTGCCCCCAGCATGGTTTACGCCTACGCCGCCATCAAGTCTGGCGTGCCCTTCGCTAACGGTGCGCCCAACCTTACCCATGACATTCCGGCTCTTCTTGATTTTGCACGTGAGCGCGAAGTGCCTATTTGTGGCAAGGACTTCAAGACCGGGCAGACCTATATGAAAACCCTGATCGCCCCTGGGCTAAAAGCCCGCATGCTCGGCTGCTCGGGTTGGTTTTCCACCAACATCCTTGGCAACCGCGATGGCGAAGTACTGGAAGATCCAGGCTCCTTCAAGAGCAAGGAAGAGACCAAGCTCAGTGTGCTCGATCAAATCCTCCAACCAAACCTTTACCCCGATCTCTACAAAGATCTCTTCCATTCGGTGAAGATCAATTACTACCCCCCGCGAGGCGACGAAAAAGAAGGCTGGGACAACATCGACATCTTCGGATGGCTCGGCTATCCGATGCAGATCAAGATCGACTTCCTTTGCCGCGACTCGATCCTTGCTGCCCCTCTGGTGCTGGACCTCGTTCTCTTTCTCGACCTCGCCCAGCGCGCCGGGATGAAGGGTGTCCAGGAATGGCTCAGCTTTTACTTCAAAGGCCCGATGACTGCACCGGGGCTTTATCCCGAACACGATATCTTCATTCAGTTGATGAAGCTGAAGAACACGCTGCGCTGGATGCGTGGTGAAGACCTCATTACTCACCTCGGCCAGGAGTATTACGACTAGAGCTTTGTATACTAGCGGCGAGTGAAACGAATTCTCGCCGCTAGCTTCTTTGTTAGTTACATCGTCGTGCTTGGTCTCTGGCCCACCAGCAGATGGTGGATGGAGCCCTCTTTCATGACCTGGACAATGTACTCGCGCGGCATTGGAGACGGAAAAGACCATCCTTTGATCGAGGCGACCTTCAAGGACGGCCGCAGGCTAGCTTTCTGCACTGTGCAGGAAAGACCCTTCTACCGCCTATACGCACCACAAGCGCGGAATCCGCTTCTCCGCTTCACAGAGAAACCTCGATTCCTGGATCGTCTGGCCGTTCAAATTTGCCAGGCGCTTCCTGAGGCCAACGTAATTCATTATTCAGAAGCCTATGCGGCTGGAAGGTCTTTCCCTTGTCAGCGCTAGGCCTGCTCCTCAAACACATTGATGAGAAGACGCAACCCGAGCCTGTTGGCCTCGCACGGATTGGCCTGGGTCTTGCGGCGTTGATGATCGCACTGGTGACTCATCGTGACATCCTGAGTCTGCTTGAGCCCGGCACCTTGCATTTCCCGGTCTTTGACTGGCTGCAACTGCCCAACAAAATCAGTCTGTATTTTCTGACGGCCTTCGCGCTGACTGTCAGCATCCTCTTCACGATCGGGGCCTTTGCGCGCTTTGCCGGCTTCAGCATCGTCCTGTTGATCCTCTATCGCCATCTTCTGGATTGGGGCCTCTACCAGAACTACACTGCAATGCTCGCTCTATTTGTACTGTGCATGAGCATGGGTAACCCAGGATCCGCCATTTCAGTTCGCGCCTTGCGCCACCCCTCTGTACCAGTGCCACTCTGGCCGCAAACCCTCATTAAATTTCAGATCAGCGTCATCTACTTCTATACGGCGCTGAGCAAATGCAACCCTCTCTTTTTCGAGGGCAGAGTCTTCCGCAAAAACCTCACCTGGCTCGCCCCCCTCGATCACCCAGCCCTTTGGACCGCATGTGCCATTGCAACCATCGTCCTTGAATTTGCTTTCGTCGTCGGCCTGTGGCTGCCTGCGACTCGCGCCTGGATGATTGCCCTTGGAACCGTATTCCACGTCGGCATTGTCTTCAGCTTCGGCTTTATCTCTTCCTATATGGGCTTCACAATCGAGTTCATTTCGATCTATCTGCTTTATCTGCAGCCAAAGCCAGGCTCGCTCCGGGTAGTGTGGGACGAACATTGTTCTTTCTGTCGCCGTTGGGTCAACGCTTTCAGCTTCCTGGACTGGTTCGGTGTCTTGAAGCTGGAAGGTAGTTCCGATGCGGGCGTCGAGATTCTGGCCTTCAGCGGGAATCAAAAGCTGGGAGGCTTCCGGGCCATCCGCGAGATCCTGAGTGTGCTTCCCGTCACACTTTACTTTGAGCCCTGGCTTCGTATTTGGCCCCTACCCTGGTTCGGCGACAAGGTTTACAAGTATGTCGCTGCGAGGCGTCACTGCAAGATCTAGTGCAGGTGCTATACCAATAGGATGCGTCTGCTCCTTCTCGCCGCTCTCACCCTTCATGCCCAGTCCCCCTTCACTCTTGAGCAAATCAAAAGCTATCCCTTCCCCAATGAACTCACTGCCAATGGCAACAAGCTGGCCTGGGCTGTAAACGAGCAAGGCCGCCGCAACATCTATGTCGCTGAAGGTCCTTCTTACACTGCCCGCCGCCTCACCAACTACAAACTCGATGACGGCCAGGAAATCACCAGCCTCGCGATCTCACCTGACGGCAAATATGTTGTCGCAGTGCGTGGCGGCGAACACGGCTCCAACTGGGACGTTACGCAGCCTGTTAATCCGGCCTCTTTGCCTACGCCCTTCCGGGTTCAGATCCTCGCGATCCCCTTTGCCGGTGGCGAGCCCAAGGCACTGGCCGAAGGCGACCTGCCTGAGATCTCTCCCAATAGTGAGCAAGTGCTGTTTCAACGTCAGGGCGGGCTCTTTATCGTCCCTATTGATGGCAGCAAGGCTGCCAAGTCTTTACTGACTGCGCGCGGCAGTCTGAGCCAGGCCCAATGGTCGCCCGACGGCACGCAGGTTGCCTTCGTCTCCAATCGCAACACGCACTCCCTCATCGGCATCTACAAAAACGACACTGCGCCGATCTTGTGGGTGGCCCCAAGCACCAATCGCGATTCATCGCCTCGCTGGTCACCCGATGGCAAAGAGCTCGCCTTCACTCGTCAGCCTTCGCAAGGTGGCGAGCCGCGCTCGATCCTCAATCCTGAGCCAATTCCCTGGGCCATCTTTACTGCCAACAGCAGCACGGGAGAAGCCAAACGCATTTGGGCGAGCGGCAACAACCGTCGCGATGCCATGCCCGCCACCCATGGACAGGCGAATCTCAACTGGGCCGCCAAAGGCCGCATCACGTTTCTCTCGAACGCCGACGGCTG
>CANGVB010000061.1 GCA_947456995.1 Bryobacteraceae bacterium
CCATTAGGCTTATCCGACGCCACCCGAAGATGGCCGATCTTGCTCACCGGCGTTGAAAACGAGTTAAGGTCCCGATGACTTTGACTGTTGGATCAAATATTGAGGACCCGCCAAACAGCCAACGCACGCTTCCATTCCAGAATAGCCGAAGTTCCGCTAATTGCGCCACGACCTCGATTTTTATCTGTGGACTGCTCGCGCTCGCGATTTAGCTCGATCATATCGACAGGCTGGGTGTGATCGCCGAGCAGGTGCTTAGCGAAGTAGTCGGCACGCAGCCAGAAGAAGTAGTTGATCGCGTCGGCGTAGCCGTGACGCTTGCCGGGAAGCATAAAGAAGTCAAAGCGCTTGTTGGCTTTAATCAGGGCATCGGCCACGCGCAGAGTGGCAGCCGGGTGGACGTTGTCGTCGATGTCGCCGGTGGCGAGCATCAGGCGGCCCTTCAGGTTCTTCACCAGATCGGAATTGCGCTCAATCGTGTACTCGAACTTGATGTTGCCGTCTTTGTCTTTTACCTCTTTGACACCGTGGTGCTTTTCGCTCCACCAGCGGTTGTAGATGTTGTTTTCATGATTGCCTGAGGAAGACACGGCGACCTTGAAGAAGTCTGGATAAACCAGCAGGGCAGCAGTGGACATGAAACCGCCGCCGGAGTGGCCGTAGATACCAACGCGGTCCATATCGATGAAGGAGTGGCGGCGGGCGAGCTGTTCAATGGCTGCCTTCTTGTCGGCAAGGCCATAGTCGCGCAGATTGCCGTAACCGTAGTTGTGATACCACTTGCTGCGCGAAGGATGGCCACCGCGGTTGCCCACTTCCATCACGATGAAGCCGAGTTGCGCGAGGGCAACGTTGGGGCTGCGGGGATTGAAGGTCTTGGTGACGCTTTCGGTTTGCGGGCCAGGATAGACAAAGGCAATGATCGGGTACTTCTTCTTCGGGTCGAAATCGAAAGGCTTGTAGAGGACGCCGTAGAGATCGGTGACGCCGTCGTCAGCCTTCACCGCAAAGGGTTCAGGGGCGACGAAGCCTGCTTCTTTCAGCGCTGAGGTGTCGGTGGATTCCAGCTCCATCACAACGTTGCCTGCGATATCGAGCAGAGCGGAGGAAGGTTCGCGATTGATGCGCGAGTAGGTGTCTACGAGGTATTTGCCGGAATCGGATAGCGAAGAGGAGTGCGAGCCGTTGCCACGATCGAGCAGTTTCACGCCAGTGCCATCCAGCCCTACTTTGTAGAGATGGTTGTAGTAGGGATCTTCGTCTGCTTCTTTACCGTTGGCTTCGAAGTAGAGTGTGCGTGTCTTTTCGTCGATCGCCTCAATGCTCTCGGTGTGGTATTCGCCGGAGGTGATCTGGTTCTTCAGCTTGCCATCGCCATCGAAGAGATAGTAGTGGCCCCAGCCATCGCGCTCTGACCAATGAACCAGTTCTTTGCCGTCGGCGAGTAGGCGCAGGGGCTTCACTTCAAGGTAGGTATTGAGGCGTTCTTCGATGAGCGTCTTTACTTCACCCGTTGTGGTGTCGGCAACACAGACGTCGATCTTCTTGAGATCGCGGCTGGTGCGGTTGAAGTAGAGCTTTGAAGAAGACGCACTCAACCACTTGGCGCTTGGGCCGGCCGCCTGTGGTGGCTGCCCCTGCTGTTGTTGATCCTGTTCGCCTGTGCGCTCCACGGCAAAGCGTCGGGCGGCTTCGCGCTCGCGATAAGTGACCGGCGCGGTGTACAGCGCAAGAGTCTGATCTTTGAACTGATCGGCCTTGATCTTGAGGCGGCTCTTTGCGGCAATGTCGAAAACTTCAAGATCCGATTGCGGCATGTTCACCTCACCGGGCATAGCATAGCGGTAGGTCTCGAGGCTTGGCCTTGGATTGGTAAGGGAATTGATCACCCAGAGTTCTCCCACCTTGCGCTGGTCGTTTCGAATGACTGAGATCTTCTTGGAATCCTGCGACCAGAAGACCTGAATCGCAGGCACGCGCGGATTCTTCATCTTGCTGGTCATGAGCCGCTTTTCTTCGGCACTGAGGCGGCGAGCGTAGCCGTAGTTCTCTTCCCCGTCGGTGGTGAGCTGAGTTTCTACAATCGTTGCGTCGTCTTCTTTTGCTACGGCCTTGTTGTAGTTGGCTTCATCCATCGCGTAGAGGTTTTGGCCGCGGGCGTAGATGACAGTCTTTTCGTCTGGAGAGAGCGATGCCCAGCGAGGCTTGCGGGGGGCTTTGTAGTCAGGCAGCAGAGACACGCGGGCGGTGGCGAAATCGTATTCAAAATAGACGAGGCGGGTGCGCGGTGCGGCCGCTGCGGCGGCTGGTCTTTGCTGTGGCTCGTCGTCTTCTTCGGGAGCTTCTGTTGTGGTGGCAACAGCGTCTTTGACGCTGTCCTTCGGCAGACCCGGGATTTCAGAATCGGCTGGCACACTCACTTCAAAAAGCAGTGCAGCATCATTCTTGACAAGCCGCCCGTTCTGAATGGGAAGGTGCTGAGCGTCGTAGGGGATGCGCGTCAGGGTTGTCAACATCGAGGCCATCTTCGCGTGATCAAAGAGCGGAGTTTTCGTTTTCTTGAGCGGGTCGGCGAGCGTGAATTTGCGGCCTTGGCTGGTCTCGTGGCTGTACCAGAAGCGGTCGCCCGTCTCGAACCATCTGGGGCTTACGTTCACATCAAAGACCATCTTCGACACTTTTTGCGGAGTCCAGCGGGCGGCCAAATCGTAGTTGGCTTTGGTCTGCGCAAGAAGAGGGCAGCACAGCGAAAAAACGAGAATCAGCGGGAAAAGCATAGATAAGATCCTAACCCGTTGGCTGGAACTTTACCAAATAGGCATCAGTGCTATCTTCACTTTATGCCTGAGGTGTTGGTGAGAGGCGATGGGTTGGCAACGGCTGCTTGCAGCAGCCTGCTGGAGCGCGCTGGGTGGGAAGTCTTTCACGATCTGGTGGAGCGGCCCAAGTTGCCGGTGGTGCTGCTCAACACTGCCTCACAGAGTCTGATGCGGGATGTCTTTCAGAAGCCGGCATTGCTCGAAGGCTTGCACCCGATTCACAAGAGAATCGTGCGATGGGGCAAGAATGCCTCGACATTGACACTTCCGCATGAAGCCCTGGCGGTATCAGAACAGACGCTGCTGGATCGCATAAACACGCCTGTGCGAGCGAATGGATCAGCCCCGTACAGCATCCATGCGATGAAGCCCTTGCCCGGCGATAATGCCGAGGCTGCCTTTGGCACACGGCGGGCCGAAGCTGTTGCGGTTCGATTGCGCGCAAGTGCAGAGCGTAATGCCTGCTGGGTAGAATCGGTGCCGGGTGGCTGGCTCTTTGCCGTTTCTGTGAGTGAAACTGAGGCCTGGATGCTGGCGGTAGGAAACCAGAGTGAAGCCCTTCTGGAGCAGAGCGTGGCTGTATCTGCCATCGTCGATTCGCTCGCTACAGAACGCCTGAGCTTTGCCGCCTATCCGCGCATTGCCGATCCTTTGACTGGGCCCAACTGGCTGGCCTGCGGAGGAGCGGCCATGTCGTTTGATCCTTTGTGCGGTGAGGGCACGGGACACGCGCTGCGAGAGGCGATTCTGGCAACAGCGATCTTGAAGGTACATGTGAGCGGGCAGGATTGGGGCCCTCTGCAGTCTTTGTATGAGCAGCGCCTGCGTGGCGGCTTCCGGCGTCATCTCGAGCTTTGTCATCAACTCTACGCCAGCGGCTGGGATAGCGAGTGGTGGCTGGCTGAACTGGCAAGCGTCGAGACAGGCCTGCGCCGCATTGAACGTGAGCCGCAGTGGGCCCCAAGCTACCGGCTGGAGGGCTTTGAGTTAGTGCCGCTCAAACCACTGGAGGATGTGCTCAATCTTCAGGATCCGGTGTGAAGGATAGGCACCTCGAATGCCGTGCGGCTCTTTGGGGAAGCGCACAAGCACAGTGTCAACGCCGCGCGATTTGAGCGCAAAGTAAAACTCTTCACTCTGAGCGATTGGAGTGCGCCAGTCTTCTTCGCCCGTCAAAACCATCGTTGGTGTCTTCACCTTGTCGGCAAAGAATACCGGGCTGCGATCGATGTACTGCTGCGGCTTCTCCCACGGCATCGCCTTCATCCAGCGGGTCATCAACAAGCCAATGTCGGCGCTACCGGCTTGGGTGAACCAATTGGTCACCGGGTACTGGCTGACTGCGGCTTTGAAGCGGTCTGTCTTCGTCACGATCCAGGCCGTCAACAGACCGCCACCGGAGCCACCAGTGACGTAGAGGCGTTTAGGATCCAGATAGCCTTTGGCGAGAAGGGCATCCACGCCCGTCATCAGGTCCTGATAATCGTCACCAGGATATTTGCCGTGGATGATGTCGCCGAAGTCTTCACCATATCCGGTTGAGCCGCGCGGATTCATATAGAGCACCACAAAGCCACGCGAAGCAAAGGTCTGCATCTGGTGTTGGAACTCCACGCCGTACATGGTGTGCGGGCCGCCATGGATATCGAGAATCAGTGGATACTTTTTTGATGCCTCAAAGTCTGGCGGGAGGATCACCCAACCCTGCATCGGCTTGCCATCAAAGCTCTTCCAGTTGAGTTCTTCAGTGCGTCCGATCTTGCGAGCGGCAAGGAGGCCTTCGTTTACCTGAGTGAGCCGCGTGGGGCTAAGGCCGGGGCGAATTGAAAACAGATCTTTAGGAGCGTCTGGAGCAGAATTACTGATGGCGATCACGCTGTTGCCAGACATGGAGAATCTCTCCGAAGGTCCATATGCTGTGGAGAAGCGCATCTGGCCACTGGTGAGCGGCTCGATGCTGCCAGCTAGCGAGGCGAAGTGGAGGTGAGATTGGCCGCTGTTCTCAAGCACCGTGTAGAGGCCGGAGCTGTCCGCCTTCCAGATCGGCGAATGATAGTTGCGGTCGATTGAGGCACCAAGTAGCTTCAAGCCCTTGCCATCCATACCCACCACCCAGAGGCGTGCAGAATGATTGGATTTGCCCTGATCCTCAAAGCCAAGAAAGGCGAGCCACTTGCCGTCAGGTGAAATCGCAGGGTCTGATTCGGCGCCTTTGCGTTCTACGATGAGCCGCGCCTTGCCGGTCTGAACATCGACAGCATAAAGATCGTTCGGGTAGAGGATCGCGTCTGCGTCGTCACGACGCGCGGCAGAGAGGACGATCGTCTTGCCATCGGGAGCCCACGAAGCCGGCCCCAAATGCGCATAGTCGCCAGTTGTTAGTTGTCGGGGAGCGCCACCTTCTGCCGAGATGATGAAGAGGTGCGGCATGCTTTCAGGCAGCAGCCCAGCGCCTCCGATGCCGTCAGATCGCCAGTTGAGTTTGGTAACAACACTTGGCCCTTCGGTCCATTTTGCTCCCGCCGGCGGCGGGGTGGATTGGATCGACCATTTGGCCTTTACCTTAACGCGAGAGAAGAAGGAGACCCAGCGCGAATCTGGTGACCAGGCCAGATCGGACATCGAATTCTCGAGGTTTGTGATCTGTGATTCAACACCGGAATCCATCCAGCGGACGATGATCTGCGGGCGTCCAGAGCGCGTAGAAATGTAGGCTAGGCGCTTGCCGTCTGGAGACCAGACTGCGCTTGAATCGCGATGTTTGCCTTCGGTAAGCGGCCGGTTGTTCTTGCCGTCAGAACCGACAATCCAGAGATTGGAATGGAATGCGTCGGCCATCTTGTCGGCCCATTCCAACTGGTATACGACATGAGCTCCATCTGGGCTGATGCGTGGATTGGCTGGCGTACGCCAATCCCAAATCGTGTCTGGGCCGAGGGTATCAGAGGCAAAAAGAAATAACGACAGCAACAGGTGCATGTCGAAATTATGCGCGGCCAGCGCCTAATAAGTCCAGCGACTTGAAGGCATTCATCAGGCTGTCGAGGGACAGTTCGGCCTGCATCTTTACCGTTGCGCCCTCCTGATAGAACTGCACGGCGTCGAGCATTCGGGCGATATCTTGTTGTTCACCCTTCAGAGTGAGGCGGAGCAGGCTTGAGATTCCGCGCAGGCCGTCGAGCAACTTCTTCGCGTCTTCAACGCTGACACCTTCGGCTTCAGCACGGAAGGAAGCCCCGGTTCGAGCATCGAGATACCCCTTGACAGACTTCAAGGCCAAAGGCAAACTTTGAAGCCCGCCGATTCCTCCCGCTGGCATGGTTGGAGCATTCGAGACGATATAGAAATGGGATTCGGGCGGGAGTGTTTGCACCATGGCCAGCAATCCTGCGGGGATTCCGTTCTTGAGTTCACGATTGTCGATCAGCGTACGCAGAGCTGAGGCCTTCCCGAGTACCGCGACGCTTGAGTTGAAGAATGTGACGGCTTCTTCCTCTTTGCCCACGAGCGTAAATCCCTTGTAGGGAAACTTCTGCGCCCCTTCAATCTTCAGCTCTGGCTCAAGCCCGGCGTTAGTGATGCCGCCATCAACAAATTTGCCGCGGATCAAGGCCACCCGGTGCTTGCCGCCAAGACAATAGACAACTTCGTGCATGGCGGTGCGCAGGTCCAGGCCCGTTTGTTGTTTCAGAGTCTCCAGCGCAATCGCACCCTTGGCGGGAAAGAGTTTGTCCCAGGCTGGCGTCTTGCGAAGGTTGTCTATTCTTGCACCAATCAGAGTAGTAGTGTCGGGTGGAATAAGCGGGGCTAAGGCAGCGTCTACGCGCTGGTGCGTCGCCTCCTGTTTGCAGCCAAATAGCAAGAGCGGCGCAAGCAGTGCCCGCCGTCTTGATAGAATCGCCTCCGTAAGATGCGCATCGACTCTCATCAACATTATTGGAATCCAGATCTCCTCACATATTCCTGGATGCCGCCCGGACCCAGCCCGTTGCGAAGAAACTTTCTGCCCGCAGACCTGGAACCGACGCTCACCCAGAACACCTTCGATGGTAGCGTTGTTGTCCAGGCGGCACAGGTGCCCGAGGAAGCCACCTGGCTGCTGAACCTTGCCTCTCAGCACAAGTCCATTCTGGGCGTTGTCGCCTGGGTAGACCTGAAAGACGCGAAGATCGGCACTGTTCTGGACCAACTCCAGAAGCACCCGAAGTTTGTTGGTGTGCGGCACATCGTGCACGACGAGCCGGATGTGCGCTGGATTATGCAGCCAGAGGTGATCCGGGGATTGAAGGAGCTGGAGAATCGCAAGATACCTTACGATTTGCTCTTGCGCCCGCCTCACCTGCCTTATATTCCCGCGCTGATCGAAAAGCTTCCCGATCTCTCAATGGTGGTGGATCACATCGCGAAGCCTTACATCAAGGAAGGCACTTTCGATGGCTGGGCGCAGGACATGGAGCGCATTGCCAAACACCCCAAACTGTATTGCAAAGTGTCCGGGATGATCACCGAAGCAGATCACAAGAACTGGAAGTCAGAGCAACTCACTCCCTACGTGCAACACGTACTGAAACTCTTCGGTTTCGACCGGCTGATGTTTGGTTCAGACTGGCCCGTGTGCACGCTGGCCGGCAGCTGGAAGGAAGTACTGGCCGCATTTACACAGGCGCTTGGGCCACAGGTTGCCGATGAACGGGCAAAAATCCTGGGCTCAACGGCTGCGAAATTCTACGGTTTGCGGCTATAATCGGCACGAGGTTATTAATCCATGAAGAAACTCGTTCTCGCCGTTTGCGCCCTAAGCCTGTCCATGTTCGCGCAGGACATGAAGGAAAATCCGATCGCTGCAGTTAGTGCCAACTACTACAAAGCCGTCTCAACCAACATCACCAAGGCCATCGACAAGATGCCTGCTGACAAGTTCAGCTTCAAGTCTGTAGACGGCACCATGCCGTTTTCTGAATTCATCGGCCACTTGACCGACGCCAACCAGAACTTCTGCACCGCAGTCACCGGTGGCACCAAGCCCGCCAGCATCCGTAAGGAAACTTCCAAGGAAGTTCTTGCCAAGGCCTGGGCCGCAGCCGTTGCTGAATGCACCAAGGCATGGGGCATGACCACCGACAAGAGCCTCGCCTCCATGATCAAGATGGGCACTCGTGAAGTACCGGCCGCACAGCCGATGATGCTGAACCTGAGCCACACCTGGGAGCATTATGGCAACCTCGTCACCCTGCTCCGCATGAACGGCATGGTTCCTCCTTCATCTGAAGGCCGTTAATGCCAACTTTGGTTTTACTCTCACGGGGACAGTTTCGACTGTCCCCGTTTGCTTTTGGTGCATCGTAATATGTTGCGTTCTCTTACCGTCAGCGATCCACAGCAGATCGATTCACTCCAGGATGCGGGCTTCAATGCCATGCATGTGGAGGCTTCAGCTCCAAACCTCTCCATCCTGCTTGAGGTTGCTGCAAAGCACAGCCTGCCCGTCTATGGGAGGATTCGATTACTGGCCCGGCCCGGCCTCAGCGATACTTCTCCAACCAACACACTGGGGCAACAAGTCGAGGGTGCCGAATGCCCATCGCAACCTTTAGCGCAGGATCGCTGCCTACAGCTTTGCGAGCGCGTAGCTGCACAATTCCCGTGGGCGGGCCTCCAGTTAATGGGCCTCGGCTTTCGATCCTTTCCAGCGCAAGCAACAGACCATGGTGATGCAAACTTTTACCGGAGCATCTGCTTCTGCGCCGCTTGTCAATACGGCTATGGTGCTGCAGGCTCCATCCTCGAACATGTTGCGCGAGAAGCGATTGAAACGCCGTCACCTAAACATCCAACCGTCGACACGATGCTGCTTTGGCGTCGCAGCGTACAGTACGGCTTGTTGCGGCAAATTCACGACCTCGTCTCCACACCTCTTTGCCTGCACACCGCAGCTGAGCTTCGCTACACGGGGGACAGAAGCTCGCTCACTTTCGAAGAAGCCAAGGGGCTCGTTGCAAGTTGCTCAGTAGACCCGGAATCGCCTGAAGATTTAGCCCGTCTGACATCACTTCCCCGCCCCATGCCGGTTTATTGCACTTCAAATATTGCGCCAGAAAGTTTTTCAGGCGTCATACTCTAAGCAGAGACTATGTCGGTACGAGGCTTGCTCTGGCTTTCGCTCTACCTGATCCTGATCACCTTGCCGCTGGGAGTGGCAATCATCTGGCCGGGCGAATTTGCGGACATTCCTTTGTTGATGAAGCTGGGCGTAGGTTTTGGCTTTCTTGCCTTCACCGTTCTGGGCCTTGAGTTCTCACTCATCTCAAAGATTCAATCCGTAGCCAGCGCTTTTGGTATGGATGCGCTGATTCGCTTTCACCGCCAAATGGGATTGGTTGCGACGCTCCTGGTATTCGGGCACGCAGTGGCGCTAGTCTTCAACGGTTACCCCTTAGCATGGCTGAATCCATTCGGCCCTGATACAACCTGGGCCATGCGCTGGGGGCTGATCGCGGCTCTTGCCCTGCTTCTGCTGATCCTCACGTCCCTCGCCCGCCAGCAATTGCGAATCCCTTATGAATGGTGGCAGTGGACTCACGACCTGCTTGCAAAGGTTGTTGTTGTCTCGGCACTCGCGCATCTTCTGCTGGTAGGGGCGTTTTCTGCACAGCGCGCCATGCAGATCGTAATCGGTGGCGGGGTTCTATTGATAGTTGGGATCTCGGTCTACTTCCAGGTAATCAGGCCGCTTTGGCTGTGGTCACGACCCTGGACTGTCGTGGAAAATCTCAAGGTGTCTGCCGATACGCATACACTTACGCTCCGGCCCCACAATCATCCGGGCTTTCGGTTCGAACCTGGTCAGTTCGCATGGCTCAACACAGGCACTTCGCCTTTCCACAAAGACCGCCACCCCATATCGATGTCCTCTGCGGCGCCGGATGAACTGGGCCAGGCGATTGAGTTTACGGTGAAGGATCTCGGCGACTGGTCTGGCAAAGAGGTGCCTGCCCTCCAAGCGGGAACCAAAATCTGGGTGGATGGCCCATATGGTGTCTTTACGCCAGACAGGGAGCAAGGCCCGGGTTATGTACTGATCGGCGGCGGAGTCGGAATTACACCCTTGCTGTCTATCTGCGAAACCTTTGCTGCACGCGGTGACCTGCGGCCGGTTTACCTCTTCTACGGGAGTGCCTCAGTTGAGAGTCTTCGCTTTAGAGACCGGCTCGCAGCGCTACAAGCCCGGATGAACCTGCATGTGATCTACGCGCTGGAAAAGCCACCAGAAGGCTGGCAGGGCGAAACGGGCTACATCACTCAGGCTGTACTCGAAAAGCACTTGCCCGCACAACACAAGCGCTTCCAATATTTCATTTGCGGCCCAGGGCCGATGATGGATTCCGTAGAAAGAATCCTGCCGAAGCTTGGGATTCGAGGCAGACAGATTCACACCGAAAGATTCGTGATGGTTTAGCGGCTACTTCACTTTGTCGGAGGCTTTTTTAGTGGGCACCATTTTTGCCCCGGCACCTACTTCAAAATTGCTGGCAGGCAGACCAGAGTTGATCGTTACTTCGTTCGAGTAGAGTTCCAGATTGCGCTCGCCATTGCGGCTGCGTGTGATTGCCCAGGGCCACATCACACCTTGCGTCAGGCGGTATTTGGCATAGCGGGTATCCTGCTCATCCCAGCCTTTGTCTTTTGCATTTTGCCGTTTGTAATAGCCCCGAACTGGCAGTTTTGTTGAGGCATGGAGATAGATCGCCACTTCGCGATTCTCGCCATCGGTGACATTTACAATCTCAACCGGCTGATTTTCGAATACTTCCTGGCCGCGGCGTTCGAAGATCATGTCCTTGTCATTGGCGCGGCATCTCAGGATATACATTGCGTTGCGTAGAACGCCTTCTTCCCAATTCTTGATCTGCTCTTCTTCCATGGGCTTAGCCCCACGATAAGAAACATCCCAGGCTTTACCCTCGCCACCGAAAATCACAAAGTAATCCTGCTTCTTGCCAAAGACCTGCTTGTCGCGCTGCTTGATACCGGTGGCGGCATCGGCGTACATTGTCTCAAAGCGAGCCACGGCCAGCCC
>CANGVB010000062.1 GCA_947456995.1 Bryobacteraceae bacterium
ACAGAGGCTATTTGACCGCGATTCACCCAACAGATGTTGTCAATTGGGAATACTCACACGAAGGTAAGCTGACGCTTCTTGCGGTCAGGCTTCAGGGCCCCAAATCTTCCAGTCCATTTGAATTCAGCAAGGAAGCCTCGCGATTCCTGATTTATACCGAGACTGAATATTTCATCGTAGAAGAAGATCCATCAGCAGACAATGCAATTCGCCTGGTAGAGAAGGGCCTCCACTCTTGCTCTTCAGAGGTAAGGGTCCCGGTGTTTGAAATTGCCCTTAGCGATGGCCTGTGGCTGATGAACAAAGCCGCACATCTTCAGCTGGAGCATTACAACAAGTCCAATTCCTTGTCCTGGTCTCTCGGTATGGCACTCTATGCCACTCCAGTGGTTTACAGCAAGAAAGATTGGTCAGCCATTCTTGGGGAGTCTTATTACATCCATCTCGACCCCGAAGACAAGTTTGGCTGGACCGAGCCTGAAGGCAATGTCTACCGCATCGCGATGGAGAACCTGGCTCGCCTTCAGGAAGAAATTTACCGTACTTGCTATCTCATGGGGCAATCGAGAAGTTGGCTCTCCGGTTCTGCTCAGGTGAGCGGAAACAGCAAGCGCGCGGATTATCAAATTACTCAGGAAGTGCTCCGGGCTTACGGTGACACAGTCAAGGACACCCTGAAGCGACTTTTGCAGACACTCATTCGTGTCCGCAAAGATGACCTCCGAATTTCCGTTTCGGGCCTTGATGAATTTGAGGTCGGGGAATTCAATGAGGAACTCGATGAGGCGCAAAAGCTCCTGGACCTGGGCATCGACTCAAAGACTTTCCGCAAGCAGGCTTTCAAAAAGCTGGCTTTCAAGTTTCTTGCGGATATCAATGAAACCACCAAAGAGAGCATTGCAGCCGAGATCGAAGAACAGATCGACAAAGGAGATGCGAAATGAATTCGAATCCAGAATCAGAATCGCAAAATACCGCTGGGGACCTGAAAAAACTGGTTCATGAGGTATTTGAGGAATATCACAACGTTCAGACAAAACGAACGGAACCGGCCTACAAGGCTGAGCTCGAGGAAGAACGCCGCAAGCGCGAATCCATGGAGAAGCGCCTGAATGAATTGGTCGACGAGAACCGTCGCACCAAGGCAAAAGCAGAATCCATGGAACGCGAATCCCTGATTCGCAACGAATTGCAACGCTTGGGTGTAGCCAAGCTAGACCTCGCCTTCAGGGCGGTAAAAGACGACATTCATCGGGATAACGATGGATCCCTGCATGGTCGTGGCACCGACGGAAATGTGTCAGTGCAGGAATTCTTACGCAAGTTTGTGGACGAAAACCCCGAACTTCTCCCGGCACGAAATTTGGGTGGCAGCGGGACGTCTTCGGGCGGCCGCGGTACCCAAAGCTCACCAGGCATTGATCTCGATTCGATCAGGCCTGGAATGAGCAAAGAAGATTTGGCCCGAGTGCGCAAAGAAATTGCGCGTGTAGCTGGCCTGATGGTCGATTAAATAACTCAAAAAGGAATACACATGCCTTCTATTACTTCTGCGAATCTCGCTAACGCGATTGTGAAACTTGTTGCAGCCGATGCGCTGCCTGCCCTGATGGGCAACCTCGTGATGGGCAATCTTGTCAATCGCGATTTTGAACCGACTCTGGCAAAGGCTGGCGACACCGTGAACGTACCCGTTCCTCCCTCGCTCACCGCAAATAACATCGCTGACGGCGGTTCGGTAATCACCCAAAACCCCAACCTCGGCAATGCACAGATTGTGCTGAACACTCATGCTGAAGCTACATTCCAGATTCCCGATGTCACCAAAATTGTGGCCGTCCCGGATCTCCTGAAGCTTTACATGGAACCGGCGATTGTTGCTCTTGCCGAAAAGGTCGAAACCGACTTGCTTGGATTGGCAACTTCGTTCACCTCCAACACTGCACTGGGTGCTGCAGCTACCCCGCTGACAGAACAGATCGTAGATGATGCTGAAACCGCTCTCTTCAATGCCAAGGTGCCTGCCAGCATGCAGAAGTACCTGGTTGTGGACGCAGCAGGTTATTCGGCTCTTCGCCAGAATCCTCGCTTCAGCGAGTATTCCAAAGCTGGTGAAGCGGGTCTGAAGGCCTTGATCGATGGCAACATCGGTCGCCTTAAGGATTTCTATGTCTTCCGTTCGCAGTTCGTTCGCAAGTCTGGAACTCCTATGACCACCTTCAATTTGGCCTTTGCAAAGAATGCTCTTGGTTTGGCCGTTCGTCGCTTGCCTCAGCCCCTTCCGGGTACTGGTGCTATCGCCGAATATGCCGAACTCGGCAATTTCGGTGTGCGCGTAGTCATGAGCTACCAGCCTGACACCTTGTCGCAGCAGTTCACGGTCGACATCCTCTATGGTGCGGGTGTTCTCCGTAACAACCACGCTGTTCAGGTTCGTAGCTAGTCCTTTTGAACTGACAAAACGAAAGGGTCGGTGCTTCTCTGGAGCACTGGCCCTTTTCAATTTTCAATCCACGAAATAGAGCAAAAGATCATGGCCCTACTCAAAGACCAACCCATCAGCTGTTTGGCGGAATGGATGGCCTACGACTCAAAGTTGTCCATTCTCTCCGAGCAGGAATCAACGTCCATCGAGGCTAAGTCTCGCCTCGCACAAAATGAAATTGAAACGCAGGTCACGAGCTTCTTGCTTCGCCATAGTGGCTTGAGCGAAAACGTAGCTCGCCAAAGCCTCGATAAGGTGGTTGTTACAGAAGCCCTTTCGCGTTGGCATAGCATGTTGACGCTGAGTCTCTTCTACATCGACCTGGCTTCCCTGCAAAACAGTACGCTTCATCGCGATCAGTCCCGGTTTTTCGAAAGCAAGGCTGAAGCTGCAAAAGATCAGCTCTTCGAGACTGGCCTTGGTATCGTCAATCAGCCAATTCCGAAGGCACCACTTCCCTTTGTTGTCTCTGCCCCTGGGGCTGGAACACCGAGAATCTTGCGTGGCCGTATCCGCTTCCAGGATCTTGATGGCGCACTGGGTACTCCCAGCTCTGAATTTGTTCTGGATATGTCTGCTGGTGAGTCTATTGAATTGAGTGTCGATACGTTGCCAACTCGTGTCACTGGTTGGCTCCTTTATCTCGGAGACAGCGCTGAACCACTCTTCAAGTCAACGTCCAATCCAATTCAAGCAGGTGTTTCTTTCCAGGTAACTCCAGATCTGCCACCGATTCTTGCCGAGCAGATGAGCAAAGCTTCCCAACTCCCGGATCGCTTCATTCGCTATTCCACCGAGCTGTGGAGGTAAGTGCCATGAACTTGTCAAGCAAAGCCGTAATCGCTGCACAGGATATGTTGGCCGGTGAATCCGGCCTAAAAGTAAGCGTTGAAGCCATTCAGGAAATCCGGGGGGAACTCGCGAAAGAAGCACGGTTCCAGGTCGACACCGACCACTGGAATCAGAAAATGACTGAGCGAATTCCCGCAAATCGAAACCCCAAAATTTCCGTTTCCCTGGTCAAACTTCATCGCGGACAAAAAGAAAAACTGGCTGAATTTACAGCCCTCGCGACTCTTCAGATTGAGTTGGCTTCAACTCACGAACGTGCTGATTCGCTTCAGGGCCTGATCAGCGACTATGTCGACGCTCTCTGCGATGTTCTCAATCGCAACCAGGGCCTCTGGAGCAAAGGCGTTTATTATGCCGGCGGCTTCAATGTCGACGTTGCGCCCATTTCCAAGGGCGGCCTCAACTTCGTGCAGAGCGCCACGATCTCAATTGAAATTCATCTTTGGCAGGAATAACCATGGCTAACGAATACATTGCATCCTTATCGAATCGGATCTTCATCAAGTCAGAAGTCGATTCGCCAACCCTTAACAATATGGCCGAGGCGCAAATCGCTCCGATCACTGCTTTCGAACTCTCAAGTAATCGCAAGCAACTTTACCGCAGAGACAAAACGGGATTTCGTTCTGAGTCCCCAGTCATGGGGCCGCAACGGGAACTCATCGAGTTCAATCTGGATAGCTATGGCACAGGTTGGGCAGGTGGCAGCTCCAAACCTTCGATTTCTCCGATTCTGGAAAGTGGCCTCTGCAAAAGTGCAGAACTCTCATCATCGTTTGCCGTTCAATCCAGTGCAGGCACATCCATTTCTCTTCAGGCGGACGCCGTACTGTCGATCGGGATGGGCCTGTCGTTTGGCTCTGAAATTCGTTTTATTGAATCGATTTCTGGCCCTCGTGATTTCACGATCAACGCTGCATTTTCAGTCCAGCTTGACTCAGGTTCGCAACTCGACGGTTGCGCAAATTTGTCACTGGGCGAAAGCGTCAATCCAATGTCCATCCTGGATTCCTGGGCCCCTTCTCAAGCCATCCAGCGCTTCGTAACAGGAGCTGTCACCGACGTTCTGAAGGTAAACATCAATAACGATTTTCTCGAGATCTCTGCCAAGGGCTATGCCCGCAACCTCTACGACAATGTAAGCGGCATCGGTGGTTCCGAGTTTCAGTTCCCTGATGCTCCAAGCAATTTCTCCGCTCTCGAAAATTCGCCAATCGCCGGACACCTCGGACAGGCGTTCATTGGCGTCCCAGCCGCAAGCTTGTGCACACTGACTCAGGCTGAACTTCGTATCGACAACAATATTGAGCCAAGAACGGATGAATTTGGTTGTTTCTCAACCAAAGCATTTGTCCTGGGGCGCCGTAGAGTCTCGCTCGACCTAACGATTTTCGAGCGCAACGATGCGTTGAGTCAGGCGCTATATGCCAAGGCAGTAAACAACGAGCCGGTTCCGGTCATGCTTCAGATCGGGAATCAGCCCGGTTCTATGTTTGCGATCTACTTGCCGTCAGTTCTCTTTCCGGTTCCCGCCTTTAGCGACGCACAGCCGCGTCTCTTGTGGCAGTTCCGCAATGCGATCGCTATGGGCCTGCAGAACGATGAAGTCTTCATCGCCTTGAGATAAGTCATGCACCTAAACTACGAGCGGAAGTTCGACTCAGCTTCGATGCCGGGCTTCCGCTTTATCGTCAAGCGACTGGCGCTGTCGCAACGCATTCTCTTTCTGGCTGACAATCATGACCTGATGCAGCGACTAAAGTTTCTCAGCGCCGCACCGCACCCTGATACCGAAGCTCGACTACTACTAGTCGATCTGGAACTAGAACTCAGCCGTCGTCTTCTTGAAAAGTGCCTTGTTGCGATTAGCAAGGATGTCGATTTCAAGCCAGCCAGCTCGGATGACATCGCCTGGCTCTTGAACACGGCTCCGACAGAGCTTTGCGTCGAAGTGCTAGCCAGAGTCAGCGATGAACTGTCGCTGTCAGTGCAGCGACGAAAAAACTAGCAGCCGCCTTCCAATACCTCTCCTCCGCGTCCCGGTGGGAGTGCGGCTCATGCAGGGACCGTGGACTTGAAACCGCCAGAGCATGCGGCTTCTTGAATTGCCAGCCATCAGAAATACCAATTTGGGCAGGAAAAACCGAAGTTTTCTTTCAGTGTCCAGAAAGTGTACTCGATGGTGACGCTGCTTACTGGATCACACTCGAACGCTGGTGCCGCCTCATGGAGCCCAGTCGTTTTCTCGACTTTCCCGCTGTCGATTGTGACGCAATCAATGCCATTCAGGCAATAGAAAAGGAATCATGACATGAACCAGGAATCGAACAAGGATCGTGCAGGAGCCAACCCGTCTACCGTTGGCGATGTGCTTTCAAACATGATCCAACAACTCAGCACCAGCAATACCAACATCGTTGGTCAGATTCGCGACATTGGCACAGCCACCACCTCAAATCTGGATCGCATTGGCCAGGCCCTTGCTCCTTCGGCTTCGGCCATTACTTCGAATTCGACCGGCAAGGATCTCTTGAATGCGATCAACCCTATCGGTAACTCCAAAGGAACGAACATCCTCACCAGCCTTTTTCTGGGCCCGGTTTGGAAGGGTCTCTTTAGCCTCTTGAGCGGTGGGGGCGGGGAACAGGAAGCTGTCCCTCTTACAAAATTCAGTTTCCCTGATCAGACCAGAACTGACCTCGCCGCATCGCTCCGCAATGATGGCCAGTCAAGCTCCGTCAGAACGGACGCATTTGGCCTGACACAAGCTGCACCCGTCGTGCAGCCATCGATTCAGATTTCCATCCAGGCACTGGACGCCCGTTCCATCCTTGATCGCAGCGATGATATCGCCGCAGCCCTGAAGCAGGCCATGCTTTCAAATCATGAAATTAACGACAACCTGAACGAGATTTAGCCATGGACTTCCCGATCCTGATATCCGGCGAGCAAGTACAGTCGAGTGCGATTCGATCCGAGCCGGCACAACATTTAGAACACTTCTTTGAAGGCGATTCGCGCCAGGCTCAGCTTCGCACCAATGCCGATCGCAAGACTTGGCGCCTCAGCTATCAGAATTTGATCGGCGAAGAAGCAATGCGTCTCAGAGCCTTCTTTGAAGGTCTCTCAGCAGAAGAAGAATTCTCTTTCACCGACCCATGGACAGAGATTGCCTATCCAAACTGCCGTATCGCAGATCCGCGTCTTCAACTGGCATGTGACAAAGATGGCAGATTTTCGGCACAACTGGAGATTGAAAATGCCCTCTAATCCAATTCAATTCCCCGCACTCGACAACGGAATGTTGGCGCACCTGCCAGTGGAACTCTCGATTGAAAAGATCACTCGCGCCACTCGATTTCCGGATGGCAGCCTTCTCTTCGCAGCCAGTGAAGCCAGAACCCGTTACAGCTGGTTGCTGCGTTACGAAAACCTGAACCCGCAGGAATGGCAACGATTGCTGGACTTCATTGCCGCTTCGCAGCGCGGGGCAACTTCCTTTACCTTTTACGATCCGATTGGCAATCTCCTAGCTCAAGCAAACAACTTGGAAGATTCCATTTGGCTGGCCTCGCCCGGCTTAACCGTCGATCCGATCCTGGACGCAGACCAGTCGAATGCATTCATTCTCACCAATGCAACTGCCCAGCCGCTTACTCTGTCGCAGTCGGTTGCGATAGCAGGGCCGTTTACTACCTGCTTCAGCATTCGCGCAAAGTGGGCTGGCGGAGCCAACTTCTCTCTTGCTCTCACGGATATGTCGCAAACCTCATCGGTCTCTCGTAGTGCCGCAGCCTGGGCACGTCACCATGTCCGTCTCACCTCTTCAGGTACTCCTGAAACGCGCATGGTTAGCATCGTAGTTCCGCCCACAACTCAAATCATTGTCGCTGCACCTCAACTGGAAATTGCTGCCCATCCTGGTGCTCCTCTAGAGACCGGAGCCCAAAGCGGAGTTTTCCCAAATTCCTGGCTTGCCCAGAAAAGTTTCGATACCCGATCTTCTGCGCCAGGTGCGCATTCCATCACCCTTAGAATCGAGAGCCTGCGATAGCCATGAGCCTCCTTGAACTGAAAGAACAACCCGTCGTACCTGCCACCGCACTGTTATGTGAAGTCACGCTGGCCGACGACACCAAACGCTACTGGGCTTCGGCTCGCTGCCAGGATGGTGCCAATAATTACCAGGCCCGCATTCAGCCCGATCAACTCAATTCATGGAAACTCACCAGTGATGTTTCAAGTGAAAACGCTGGCCAGGTTTCCGTCGTCTTTGCAGACAATGATGGTGCAATCTCTCAGCTCTTCCAAACCGGAAAACTGATTGGAGCGAAAGTTCGTTTTGCTGCTGCAGTTCTGAATGCCTCGACAGTCGAAAGCAAGACAGTGCTTCTCACTGGTCTTCTCGATACCGTAAGCGAACTGGACGGAAAGTCGGCCCGTCTGAACGTTCTGAGCAGACTTAGCTCGATTCGTGCCAACTTCCCACCAATGCGCATCCAGCGTCAATGTTCATGGGCTTTTCCTTCAACCTCCGAGGAGCGCGACCTTGCCCTGAGCTCTGGCGAAGACGGCCGTTACGCCCCAGTCTTCCGGTGCGGTTATTCACCAGACAAAGCAGGTGGTGTTGGCAATCTCGATGGCTCTGCTCCGTTCACAAGTTGCGACTATACTCGCAAGAGTTGCGAACAGCGCGGGATGTTTTCAAAAGATTCGTCCAATCGCACGACGCAACGCTTTAGTGGTATCGAATTTGTACCACCGTCGATCCTCGTGCGCGGCCACGGCGAGTCCTCCGGGCGAATCTCAAATCTCTTCAGCATCGACACACGATTCAACGATGTTGTACCTGCCGTCTACGGCACCGGCTGGCTCCAGGCCCCGGTGGTCTTCTCGCGCAACGATGGCAACTTGACCCGATGCGAAGTCTTGCTTGGCCTTGGCGAGATCGATAGCGTCATCAAAGTGGTTGCTGATGGCTTTGAAATTCCTGAAGGCGTCAGTGGCCAGAATATGACCGGAACTGGTTGGTTCAATTTGGTCAGCCTGGGCAATCGTACAGGTGCACTCAATCTCGGCTTAACCGATGCTGCTGCAAATCCGGTGGGCGATCCCTACGCCAGCATGGCTTATCTCAACCTCGTATTGCCCAATCGCATCAACGACGGCAAGAAGAGTCCAAAGGTTGAAGTATTGATCAAAGGCCTGAAGGTGCCTGTTCTTGATGCCGCAGGTGCTTTGGTGTCTTCGGATTGGTCCTCCAACCCAGCCTGGATTCTTTGCGATATCCTACGCCGCACAGGCTGGAAACTGGATGAGCTCGATCTGGCCTCCTTCGTTTCCGCCGCGCAATTCTGCGATGATCTCGTTGAAGCCAGGGATGCAAACGGTACCCTTCGTCAAGTTCGTCGCTTCGAAACAAGTCTCGTCCTGAAGCGCCGCTACAGCGTTGGCGAACTACTACGCTCCCTCCGGATCGGTTCGCTTCTCTTTCTGTACTTTCAGCCCGATGGCAAGCTTGCCATCCGTCCAGAAACCACCATTGCCCTCCAACAGCCAACTAAGCCAGCCGGCAGTAATGCCTTGACTGCGCTCAACAGCGGTTGGCCAACTTATGAATTCGGTGATGGTCTGAATCAGACCACCGGCATTCTTTTAAAGGCGAACCGAGAACCCGACTTCCGCATCTACTCAAAGCCCAGCCAGGATTCCCCGAATCGTGTCAGCTTCGAGATTCAGGATTCTCTCAATGAGTTCCAGCAGGACAGCATCTCAATCGCCGACACTGACGACATTCGTCTCCGTCGGCAGGAGATCACCCAGGCCTTGCCGGCCGTTGGCGTGCCCAACTTCCCGCAGGCCCAGCGCATCTGTCAAACCTGGCTCAACAAGTCAATCGCTGGCAATGTCTATCTTGAATTCCGCACCTCAGTAAGAGGCTTCCATATCAGGCCGGGAGATCTAATCGCTGTGAGCTACCAGCGCTATGGCTTCGATCGTACGATCTTTCGTGTTCTCGAATTCCAGTTCTCGCCACGCCTCGACGTGATGAAGGTTGTCTGCCAACTGCATCAGGATCATTGGTATTCCGATAACGCGCAGATTCGCTATGATCGCTCTCGCATCTTCGCCTGGCGCAACGGCTCTGCACGAGCCGTTTGCGGCACGATCCTCGATGGCAGTGAAGTACGCTTTGATGCCTCTGAGCAATTGGCAGTCGATTCTGACGGTGTCCAAAAGTGTGCTCTCAGAATCCCTTTCCGCAAACCTCAATCGGAACTTGGTGCTGCGGGTGGTGTCCCACTGGTGAGCTTCGCTTATACGGTCCAATCCACAGGTGGCACGCTACCTCAGGGCTCTTATTTTTATGGCCTCACTACCATCGATGCGAACGGTGTTGAAAGCGGATTGTCGAGCTTGATTCCTGTCCGGATCGGTGGTCTCACGGCAACCAATCGTGTCACGTTAAGTGGAATCAGCGTCGCCTCATCCGCCGTCAGTTTGAATCTCTATCGTGGAGACTCACCACATCGCTTGCTTCGCATCGCAACGGCCCTAACTGTCGCCGATACCGTTTCTGATGTTGGATCTGCGCCAGAAGCGCAGATCCCGCCAGACTCCAACTACAGCAGGCTCAGATCCTGGTTCAGGCAGACTTTCCTCGTGGATCAGACTCCAACCTCCTGGACAACAAACTCCATTACACGCACGGCCCTGAACCTCGTTGTAGATCGATGGACTGGCAAAAAGGTCGTGATTCGCTCAGGAAAAGGTAAGGGACAGGAACGTGTCATCGCTGCCAACACTGCCGACACCATCACGATTGAAACGCCTTGGGATCTTATCCCCGACGCTACTTCTAAATTCGCAATTGTCGAAACCACCTGGGCTCTTGCTTCAGAATCCGACACCGACATCATCACCGTGATGTTGCCGCTCTTTACCGCCTCAACCTTCGAGATCAGTCTGCGCTCTGTAGGCAAAGACAACCTCGAGCTCGACCAGTTGGAATCTCCTTCGCTGCTCTGGCAGGTTGGAGTGGGTTCCGCTTCGGGCTCAGACAGTGGTGTCCCTGCTACCCCAGCCTTTGGCTTCGCCTTAATTGAAGAAGGCACTGTTTCAATCGGTGGCATTGGTTTCAGCGTTCTCGAAAATCTAAGCACCGTCTATGTCGGACAACTCGGCATCCTCTTCTGGGATGAGCTTGGCGCTCCCACTCCGGTCAGCCTGGGAGCTGCACTCTCTCCCTCAGACACAACCGTTACTCTCGACGGTCTAAGCGCAACTCTTGTGGAAGGTGATCTCTTCCAGATCGAAGAAGAGATCTTCGAGATCACAGGAGATCCCACGAGCGGCAACATCTATCCAGTCACTCGTGGCCGCTACCAAACTTCAGCAGTTGCGCATGACATTGCCAATCCGGTGTTCGTGCTCACGCGGCGGGACATGACCATTCCATTCGTCCC
>CANGVB010000063.1 GCA_947456995.1 Bryobacteraceae bacterium
GAATCCACGTAGGCGCGCAAAGATCCCAGGGAGCAACACTCGGTTCCATCCAGATTTCCATGCGGCCGCTGGCTACCAGCATCGCGTCGTAGATGCCCCCAAGGACGCGCACACACCAGAAGGTCGAGAGCCATTCGAGCAGCGGCAACCCAAATGGCGGGTTCACGGCAGCTGTGAGCTTGTTCACGCAAATTACCGCCTGCTTGGGGCTGTCGATCGTGCTGGCCTTGATGGGCGTGCCATCCCAGAACGCGCCATGGCCTTTGGCGGCATAATACATTTCACCCAGCATCGGCAGGTAGCAGATGCCCACAACGGGTTCGCCTTTCTCTTCGAGGCCAATCAGAATCGCCCACAGGCGGTTGTTGCGCACAAAGTCGCGCGTGCCGTCGATCGGGTCAATGATCCAGCGGCGGCCACTCGTACCTTCGCGGCTGGCGCCTTCCTCACCAAGAAAGCCGTCTTCCGGAAAAGCCTGCGAGAGGATGCTGACAATCAGCCGTTCGCTCTCTTTGTCGGCCCGGGTCACAGGAGAGTCATCAGACTTGGTTTCGGCGACAACGCCCTGGTTCAAAATACGGATGCAGGCCTCACCCGCCTTACGGGCGGCGGATTGTGCAAAGAAAAGTTCACTTTCGTAGTTCATGCAAAACGGGATGATAACATCGTCGAAATGAGTACGCGTACCGTATTTACAGCACTGGAAGAAGCAGCCTCAAAGTATGGCGACAGCACTGCACTGATACAGCCCATGGGCGGCGGCAAAAACGCCACCTATTCTTGGAATCAATACAAGCAGATTGTGCAGGAAATTACCTGTGGATTGCGATCGCTAGGCATCCAGCGAGGCGACGTAGTAGCCATCCAGAGTGAGACGCGTGCAGAATTCTACTTCGTCGACATGGGCATCATTTCAAACGGCTCCACCGCCGCGGCAATGTACACCGTCTACCCGCAGGGCGAAGCAATTGCGAAACTGAACGCCTGCAAAGCCAAGCTGGCCTTTGTTGAGAACCCCAAAATGCTCGCCACTCTCGCAGCAAGCTTGTCCGGGGCAGAGCCCATGGACATCCGCTGGATCCTCATGACCGGCAAGGCCGAGGGTGTCATGACCCTTGATGACTTGCGCGAATTAGGACGTAAGGCGATGCAGGACGATCCGCAACTGTTTTCACGCATTTACGTCGAAACAAAGCCAGAAGATTGCGCGATTATCTATCTCACCTCAGGCTCGACAGGCGAGCCAAAGATGGGCATGGTCACCCACCGCGCGATTGTCTCAAACGTCGCTGCCGCACCAGCCGTGCTGCCTCTGGGCCCAACCGACATTACAATCGCCTTCCTGCCTAGCGCCCACATCACCCAGCGATTGGTCTTGCAGTTGATGCCATTGGCCTTCGGCATGGTGATCTATTTCAGCGAAAGCTTGTCCAAGATGCCGAAAGAAATCCAGAGTGTGCAGCCCACCTTCCTGCTGGCCCCGCCGCGGCTCTGGGAGCGCATCTACACCAACGTTGTCACGGAGATGAAGAAGAAGCCACCACTCGTGCAAAAGCTCTTCCACGGCGGGCTGGGCCTCGCGCTCAAGGCAAGCGACTATAAGCGCGCTGACAAGGCAGTGCCCTTCTGGGTGAGTGCTCCCCTTGGCCTGGTAGACAAAGTGATCTTCAGCAAAGTGCGCGAAAAGCTCGGAGGCAAGATCAAGCTGGCCGTCTCGGGCTCGGCACCATTGGGCAAAGATCTCGCGAATTTCTTTGGTGCAATTGGCGTCAATCTAATAGAAGGCTTCGGCTTGACCGAAGGCGGTGTGACGCACCTAAACCCGGTGAAGAAACCCATTGTTGGCTCGATCGGAAAATTACTGCCAACCGTAGAATGCAAGCTGATGCCAGATGGTGAAATTGCCCTCAATGGCCCAACCTTGTTTAGTGGTTATTACAACGACCCTGAAGCCACAGCCAAGGTCTTTGCCGACGGCTGGTTATTGACCGGCGATATTGGTAGCGTGGATGCAGAGGGCTACTGGTACATCACCGGTCGCAAGAAAGAAGTTCTGGTTGCATCCAATGGCAAGAAGATTTATCCAAACCGCATTGAAGGCATGTTCAAGGGAGAATCTTTGATCAGCCAGGTAGTCTTGGTTGGCGACAAGCGGTCCTTTGTGACGGCCTTGTTCAGCTTGAATCCAGCGGTGGCTGAAGCCGCGACAGAGCCGGCAGAAGAGGTAATTCAGCGGCTGGTGAAAGAAGTCAATCGTAAGGTGGAGCCACACGAGCAGATTCGCAAATTCAAGATTCTGCCTCGTGAGCTTTCGATCGATCACGGCGAAGTGACTCCCACGATGAAGATCCGCAAGAGCATTGTGTTTGAACACTTTGCTGCGGAAATCAATGAAATGTATGCAGGCAAAGAGGAGATGAACTAGATGGGTGAAATCAGTTCAACACTGTTGGTGAAGCCGGGGACAAAGCTGAAGCTTGCTGACATAGATCCGGAAGCAACGCCGGGCTGCGCAAGTAAAGAAGAAGGCCAGGCCAGGCTTGAGAAGAACATCAACCGTTTGAGCGTGTTGCAGTATCTGCTTTATGCCGAGGGCCAAAGATCAGTCCTCGCGGTTCTGCAGGGGATTGACGCCGGCGGCAAAGACGGCACGATTCGCAAGGTGATGTCCGGGCTGAACCCCCAGGGCGTTGTCGTAACCAGCTTCAAGGCGCCTGCCGGCGAGGAAAAAGAACACGATTACCTGTGGCGCGTACACAAAGCAATGCCGCGCAAGGGACAAATTGGAATCTTCAACCGCAGCCACTATGAGGACGTCCTGATTGTGCGAGTGCACAACATGGTGCCCAAAGAAGTTTGGAAGAAGCGTTACGAACAGATCAATCACTTTGAAGAGATGTTGCACGAGAGTGGGACAGAGATCCTCAAGTTCTTCCTTTACATCTCCAAGGATGAGCAGAAGAAACGCTTCGAAGAGCGAATCTCAGACCCCGAGCGCAACTGGAAGTTCAACGTCGAAGACCTCGAAGAACGCAAGCATTGGGATGAATACGTAGAAGCGTTCGAGGCTGCTCTTGAGAAGTGCAGCACAAGCTACGCCCCCTGGTATGTGATTCCGGCAAACCGCAAATGGTACCGCAATCTGGCCGTTTCAGAGATCCTTCTCGAGACGATGGAAGGCATGGCGATGCAGTACCCGAAGGCGACAGCCGATCTTGAAAAGATCAGCTTTGAATAGCCCAATGTCCGCCAAACTCTTCACCCCGTTTAGATTGCGCGGAGTAGAGTTTCCCAATCGTATCGGTGTTTCACCGATGTGCCAGTATTCCGCAATCGACGGCTTTGTCAACGACTGGCATCTGCAGCACCTGGGCGCTCGGGCCGCTGGTGGCCCTGGCCTTGTGATCGTCGAGGCCACAGCAGCTAGCGTTGAAGGCCGAATCACTCACGGCTGTACCGGCCTCTGGGCCGACGCGCAAATCGAAGGCATGGCGCAAATTGCGGCCTTTGTGAAGTCGCAAGGCTGTGTAGCCGGGATACAAATCGGCCATGCGGGCCGCAAAGCGAGTGCGCAGTTGCCCTGGGAGGGCGGCGGCCCACTCAGTGTCGATCCCTGGCAGACCGTTGCGCCCAGCGCAATTGCCTTTGATGACGGTTGGCACACACCGCGAGCGTTGACCGTCGCAGAAATTCAAGGGCTCGTACAGAGCTTTGCTGCCGCTGCCCGGCGCGCACTGGCTGCAGGATTTCAAGTAATCGAGATTCACGGCGCGCACGGGTACCTGATGAATGAGTTCCTCTCGCCATTGGTGAATCATCGTAGCGACGAGTATGGCGGCAGCTTTGAGAACCGCACGCGCTTCCTGCGCGAAGTGATTGCGGTCGTGCGTAACGAATGGCCTGAAGACCAGCCCGTCTTTCTGCGAATATCGGCCTCCGATTGGGTAGAAGGTGGCTGGACGATAGACGATTCAGTCGAGCTGGCGAAGATGGTAAAGCCACTTGGAATCGACCTGATCGACTGCTCCTCAGGCGGCGCGGTAGCGTACGCAAAGATGCAGGTGGGCCCAGGCTATCAGGTAGCCTTTGCCGAGGCTGTACGCAATCGTGGCGGCATTGCCACGGCGGCTGTCGGCATGATCACAGAGGCCCATCAGGCCGAGGCGATCCTCTCCAGCGGACAAGCCGATCTGGTGCTGCTGGCTCGCGAGTTCTTACGCAATCCCTATTGGCCGGTTCATGCAGCGCGGGCCTTGGGTGTCGAGCCACGCATTCCGAACCAGTATTTACGGGCGCTTTAGCAGCTTATCGATTCCTTGCACCATCTCAGGAATGCTCTTGATCTCTCGGGCAGCCTCGTCGGGGATGTTGATGTCGAATTCGTTCTCGAGAGCGAAGAGGATATTGATGCCGTCGAGGGAGTCGAATTTGAGCTCCTCAAACGTAGCTTCGCGCCCGATCAGGTCAGGGCTCATCTTTTGGGTATCGGCGATTACTTTGATTACGCGATCGGTGAGGTCTAATCCTCGATCAGCGTCTCGGACGGTTGATTGGTCGTGCATAGCAACTCACTGATGGTCTCAAATTTATAGCCTTCTTTCTGAAGATAAGGCAAAGCCCAGGTCAGGGCATCGAGAGTGTTCTGAATATCGGGGTTAATTTGAAGGCCCCGTCCATCATGCAAACAGATAATGCCACCAGGGCGAGCGCGGTCTGCAATCCGGCGGGCCACCTGGTCGGCAAGGTACTTCCAATCGAGGCCGATCACGGTCCACATTACGCCCATCAGGTCGTGACGCGCCTGCGCAGCCCCAAGGCCAAACCAGCGGCAACCGAAAGGAGCACGAAAGTATTTGGGGCGAAAGTACAGAACATCTTCAAAGGTCTGTTGAGCCGCTGCGATTTCACGCTCAATGTAGTCTGCGCTGCGCAGGTAAAGCGGCTTGTGGCTGTAGGTGTGATTGCCAATTTCGTGGCCACGGCAGAAGACTTCCTGTGCGACATCCGGCAGGCGACGCACATTGGCGCCGCACATAAAGAAAGTGGCGCGGACGCCATAACGATCCAGCAGGTCGAGCAGTTCGATCGTCGATTCACTGGGCCCATCATCGAAGGTGAGGGCGAGAGTCTTGCGTCGCGCATCGCCTTTGTAGATGCTGGGGGCGAGCCAGTCGCACCAGGGCGCGCGCACAGCACAGGCCATGCCGGCAGCGGCAATGGAAATGGGGGTAAGCGGATTGCTGAGAAGCTCAACCATACTGCGATTTACTGATCTACTACCCACTGTACGCTGTGATCGTTGTAAACGGCCCAGGTGCCAGGTGGCTCGATGAGGGTAAAGGTGCTCCAGGGGCCCGGTTTCCAAGGGTATTTCTCGATTACAGCCTCATTCACTTCGACGCCGAGGCCAGGCGTGCGGGGTACGATCAGGTCGCCATCCACGATGTTGAGAGGCTCTTTGAGGATCTCTTCGGCCAGTGGGAATTCGTACATGATCTTCTGCCCTGGCTTGCGGTAGAGCGGATACTCCAACCACTCAACAACGTGCTCTGGCCAGCAGATTCCGATGTGGGCGGCGGCGATGATTTCGAGCAAGGTCCCCCAACTGTGGAAGGCAAAACGCAGGTCGTTCTTCTCGATTTCAGTGAAGAGCCGGCGGCCCATCGCGTAGCCGCCCTGGCAAACGATGTCGGCCTGGATGAAGTCAACGCAAGGGCCATGCATGAGGTCGAGAAAGCCATCCTCTGTATGTTCGTGCTCGCCTGCGGCCAGTGGCAGAATGTCCTCTTCATGCAGTGCCCGATAAAGCTCGTGCCTGTGAGGGGTGAATGGTTCTTCCAGCCAGCAAAGGTCATGGTCGGCCATCTCACGAGCCAGACGCTCCACCGTTTCAGGAGTGTAGCTACGATCCCCCATGCGCCACCAGGTGTGAGCATCCACCATGATGTCGACACCCGGGCCGAGGCGTTCGCGAATCAGACGGACGGCTTCAAGATCGGCTTCAGGCCCCATGCCGGGGCGCATCTTGTAAGCCTTAAAGCCGAGTCTGGCCACCTCAGCAGCTTCATCGGCATATCCTTGCGGCGACATGTACATGCCAGCCGAGCCATAGAGGCGGATCTTGTCTCTTACGCGGCCCCCGAGGAGTTCCGACACAGGCAGACCCTTGGCGCGAGCGGCGAGGTCATAGAGCGCTACCTCAACCGTGAAGTAGATCTTGGCCACCTGAGCATCCTGGCCGGGGCCCAGCAGAAACTGTACGCGAAGGGCGTCCGGGTCGGCCAAAGACTTACCAATGAGCCAGGGGCCAATAATCTTCTCGATCATGGCTTGAGCAGCTTCGCTGCCCTGGCCTGGAGCATAGCCGATGAGGCCATTGTCGCTAACAACGCGGATGAGCATCGCGTCTCGCTTGTAGATAATGCGCTCGCCGCCGTGGTAGTTGAGCTTCAAAGGTTCCGGGAAAGGGAAGGTGAGCAGATGGGGCTCTACGCGCGCGATCCGTGACATGTTGCCATGCTATCCCAGTGCGCTGGTTCATACTTAGGTGGACATGAATGCTGAACAGGTTCGGGAACGATATGCAGGGCGGGTAAAGGCTCTGGAGACCAGAAAGGCTGAGGCTGAGAATGCCGCGGCTTCCTCTGGTTTGCTGATGGTGGGCCTGGGTGTGGCCGCAATTGCCGGCATTTACTTCGCTACGCAGGGAGCCGTGAATTGGTGGCTGGCAACAGCGCCGCTGCCGCTGCTCGCCTTCGCTGTCAGGCGCTTTAACGCAAGCCGGGATGAAGTGGGGCGCCTCGCTCGCGTATTCCGCTGGTATGAGCGTGCGATGCAAAGGCTGGCTGGGGAGTGGGTTGGAGTTGGCTCTGCCGGTGACCGCTTTGAGGAGACAGAACATCCTTATGCCGGCGATCTGAACTTGTTTGGAGAAGGCTCGCTCTTTCAACTGGTTTGTTCGGCCCGCACCACGATAGGTGAGCTTGGCCTCGCGAAGTATCTGAAAGAGCCGGTGAGCCTGGAGGAAAGCCGCTTGCGACAAGAGGCTGTTCTTGAGTTGCGTGAGATGTATGAGCTGCGCGAGAGCGTTGTGGCGATGGGGCGCTTTGAATCCTTTGAATCCCGCTGGGAGACCTTCATCGAGTGGTTGGAGCTGCCTCCGATCGAGTTTCATCCCATGTTGCGGGTGGGCATGATGGCGACGGTTTCGATCCTGGTACTGCTGGTGGCGGCGGGCGGGTTTAAGTTGTTGAGCTGGGAGGCTGTGGCCCGCTTCGCGGTGCCGGTGCTGGGAATACAGGCGATGGTGGGCTTACAGTTTCGAGATCGGATCAGTCAGATGCAAAACTGGCTGGGGTCTGTATCGATTGAGGCCGAAGTGTTGCGGGATGGATTGGAGTTGCTTGAGAAGCAGAACTTTCAAAGCGCAAAGCTGCAGGGGCTGGTGGCCCGGGTGAAAGGCAGCGGCGCAGCAGTGAGGCGGCTTGAGCAGTTGTTGGCCGCGATGAGCGAACGAAACAAAGACTGGTTTTATGTGCCGTCACTCGTGCTGGTGCTCGGCACTCAACTGATGATTGCGATTGAGACATGGCGGGCGCGAAATCAGGCTGCGCTGCCCCATTGGCTCGCCGCCTGGGGCGAGTTTGAAGCCCTGCAATCGCTGGCCACCTATGCCTTTGAGAACTCGGACAATGTGATGCCGGAACTGATGCCCTCTGAGATCGCCTTGCGTGGTGTCGCGATTGGGCATCCACTCTTGCCACTGGAATCCTGTGTGCGCAACGACATCACCTTTGATGCCTCGACGCGGCTCTACATCATCAGCGGCTCGAACATGTCAGGCAAAAGTACATTGCTGCGGGCCATTGGAATCAACTCAGTGCTGGCCTTCGCCGGCGCGCCGGTGCGGGCTGCTTCGCTACAAGTATCGGCGCTATCTGTATGCGCTTCGCTCAGCATTGCGGACTCTCTGCTCAACGGCAAGTCGAAATTCATGAGCGAGATGGATCGCCTGCGCATCATGATCGAGCGGGCACGGGCGGGCGATGCAGTGTTGTTTCTCGTAGACGAAATCATGAGCGGCACCAATTCGCGGGATCGCCGAGTCGCAACCGAAGCAGTAGTGAAGACTCTGTTGCAGCACGGGGCAATAGGAGCACTCTCCACCCACGATCTGGCGCTAACTGAGATCGCAACAGCCGAACTGCACGGCGTCAATGTGCACATGTGCTCAAAAGGAAATGGTGACCCGCTGGACTTCGACTATACGTTGAAGTCCGGGGTCACCACGGAATCGAATGCAATGGCGATTGCTCGCCTGGCTGGTGTCGCCTAGTTAGGCCGCTGACGGTACTTGTCGTAGAGCCGGGTGTGCTTGGATTCCAGGCTCTGCTGGCGGCCCTGGATGAAGAGCATCTTGATGTCGGTCTTGACTTCAAGCGGGTCTCCATTAGTGATCAACAGGTCGGCGTACTTGCCCTTCTCAATAGAGCCATACTTGTCGCCGATGCCCCAGATCTCTGCGGCGCTGAGGGTGATCGCCTTCAGTGCTTCATCGTAAGGCAGGCCATAGGATGAGGCGCTGGCCGCCTCAAAAGCGATGTTGCGGGCGAACTGATTCTGGAAGCTGCCGAAGGCGAACTTGACTCCAGCTTTGTGGAGCTGTGAGGGCAGTGAGTAGTTGAAGTCGTAAGACATATCTGCTTCGGGAGGCAACTGGGTTACCGGCCCGAGAATACAGGGGATCTTCTTCTTTGCGATCTCTTGGGTGGCCTTGCCGGGTTCGCGCACGTCGGCGAGGATAATTTTGACCTTCTCCTCTTCGGCGAACTTGATAGCGGCCAGGATTTCGCGTTCTTTACTGGCGGTGACCATGAGAGGTGCTTTGCCTTCAAAGAGAGGAATCATTGCCTCAAAGCGTACGTTTGTCTTAAGGCCCGGCGTCTTCGCAGCCTTGGCCTGCATGTAGGTGCGGGCCTCGCTGAAGAAGCGCTTGATCTCCTGCATCTGAGTTTCGAAGCGGCGCTTGGATTCAGCGAAAGAGCCGCGGCTGAACTGGAAGGTATCGAAGTCGAAGCTCCGAGATTGCATCGTTGGGAAGCGCATCTGGTAAGCAGCCGTGCGATTGATTTCCATCTCCTCGTAGGTGTAACCGTCGAGGTGAATCAAGGCAGCCTGGCCCAGGATGACGCCCGTGCCGCCGCCACCGAAGCCACCGCCACCGGGCAGGGTGAGCACAGTAGAGATGCCGTTGGCACGTACGACGGGAATGTGTTCCGTCTCGGGGTTGATGGCAACGATGGCGCGGAGTTGTGGGTTGAAGTCACCCAGCTCGCCGGTATCGTTGGTCTCACGGATCGAGGAGATCTCAGAGAGGCCAATGTTGGTTGCCGAGTTGATGATGCCGGGGTAAACCTGCAGGCCTTTGCCATCGATGACGCGGACGCCTTTAGGGGCAGACTTGGCACCGATGTCAGCGATCTTGCCGTCTACAACCAGCAGTGTGGTGTTGTCTATTTTAGGGCTCGAAACCGGAAAGACTGTTACGCCCTTGAGAAAGAAGCTGTCTTTGTCGCTGGCAAAAAGTGCTGCGCCCAGTAAAAGAATGCTCAAGAAACGCATGTTATTGGGGTCTCCTTGTGGCCGGAGTCTGCCGGCGTAGTTTGTCTTCGAGCGCTTTCTTCTGCGCTTCGGTCTTCACGCGGGCACTGGCGTCTTCATCACGGTCAAAGTACTTCACACCGTCGATGTAGACCTGCTGCGCGCGGGCGAAGCTGGAGAGAGGGTGCTTGTCCCAGATCACGAAATCAGCGTCTTTGCCGGGCTCGATCGAGCCGACATATTTATCCACCTTGAGGTGAATCGCCGGGTTGATGGTGACCAGTTTGAGAGCTTCTTCTTCGGTAAGGCCGCCGTACTTCATGGTCTTGGCAGCTTCTGTGTTGAGGCGGCGGATGGTGTCGGCCGAATCGGAGTTGACGCTGGCCAGAACCCCTTTGCGGGCCATGATTGCCATGTTGTAAGGAATGGCGTCGTAGGCCTCGATCTTGAAGGCCCACCAGTCGCTGAAGCCAGCGCCAGCCGAGCCGTGCTTTGCCATCTCTTTAGCCACCTTGTAGCCTTCGAGGATGTGTTCAAAGCTGGTGATCTTGAAGCCAATTTGCTCAGCGATGCGGATCATCATCAGGATTTCGTCAGCGCGATAAGCGTGAACGTGAACAAGGCGCTTGCCGTCCAGCACATCGACGAGAGGCTCCAACTGGAGGTCACGACGTGGCGGGATCACTGCTTCGCCTTTCGCTTTCTTCGCTTCGTAGTCTTTCCAGGACTCTCTGTATTCTTTGGCTCGGGTGAAGGCCTCGACATAGACATCTTCGATTCCCATGCGTGTGGCGGGGTAGCGGAGCGTGTTGACGTTGGCTGCACCGACACGGCCGCCGGTGGGGTTGCCCTGGCGCTTGGGGTTCTCACCGAGTGCGAACTTGATGCTCGGTTGGGCTTTATCCCAGAACATCTCTTCGGCCTTCTTGCCCCAGCGGAGCTTGATCAGGCTGTTCTGGCCGCCGATGGCGTTGGCGCTGCCGTGCAGGACGTTGGCGATCGTTGTGCCACCGGCAATTGCGCGATAGATGGCGACGTCTTCGGGGTTGAGTACGTCTTCGATGCGTACCATCGAAGAGACCGAGATTGAACCTTCGTTAATCGAATCGGCGGCAATGTGAGAGTGGCTATCGATGATGCCGGGCAGAATGAACTGGCCCGAGGCATCGACGA
>CANGVB010000064.1 GCA_947456995.1 Bryobacteraceae bacterium
GCAGTCGCCCTTTTGGCCCAACCGAGCAGCGAGGTGCAGTTTAGCGACTGTACCGAATACGTAGGAGCAGGCTGGGTGCCACTGGCGCAGGCAGCGCCTTTTGTCCCGACCACCTTTCAGCTTTTCACCAACGGCCCCCAGGCTTTGCTGGTGACCCGTGCGGCCGAGTGCCAGTCTGTTGTGATCGACAATGCACGGCCTGAGGCGGCGCGGCTTTCGCAGATTGGCGTGAGCGTGGTGTCGCCGGACGGCACTGGTGACATCAACAACTACACGGTGGTTTATGTGACCAACAGCAAACGCCTGGCCCAGCGCCTGGAGCGGGCTGGCTTGCCGGTGAAGGTAGATGAAGATCTGGCCTATGAAGTGAATGCTGGCAATCTTTTTGTGGATGTTTCGCCTGAGGATGGCCCGGCATTTTTCTTCAATGGCGCCGTGACGGACCCTGCTCCCAATAGCGGCTTTCCGTTTCTGGCCAACTGGTGGTACGAGAGCCGTCGCGGCCGTATGAAGATGGCGACAAACATTCCAAACATCGCCTTTGGCCCCGGTGCTGTCACCATCTACAGCCGTAAGGATGCTCCCGTTGGCAAGCTGATCAACGGCAATTCGTTCTCGGCCTTTGGCTTCTTCAACGTTCGGGGTAAATTTGCAACCGGACGCATGGATGTTACCGTTCGCTAGTTAAAATAGAAAGTTGATTTCGGAACCACATCTGGCAGTTGACTGGCAAGGCGTGGTGCCCAGCGTTGACTCGGTACCGGCGGTCTTCCTGATTCACATGAAGAAGGGGCCGCCGTACCTGGCTCGTACGACGATGCTGAAGCGTCGGCTTTCTCGTTTGCTTGCACCGAAGGCCGGAAGCAGGCTGATTGATCTCTCCGGCCTGGCCGAGCGGATCGAGATCTGGTACACGCCCTCACGCCTCGAGCAGACGCTGAGCTTTTATTCGCTCGCAAAGCTGCACTTCGGCGATACCTACAAGAAGATTGTCCGGTTGCCCTCGCCCCCCTACCTGAAAATTCTTCTGAACAACGCATTTCCCCGCACACTGATCACCACGAGGTTGAGTGGCAAAGAGAGCCTCTTCTTTGGCCCGTTTCGTAACCGCGCGGAGGCCGACCGTTGGGAGAGCGAGACGCTTGACTTCTTTCAGATTCGCCGCTGCGAGGAAGATCTCGACCCCAATCCAGACCACCCCGGCTGTATCTATGGCGAGATGAATCAGTGCATGCGGCCTTGTCAGGACGTGGTTGGAATCAATGAATATTCCACCGAGGTGAAGCGTTTGACCGACTTCATCGAAAGCCACGGCACGAGCTTGCAGGAAGCGGTTGCTCATGCGCGGGACCGGGCTAGCGAAAACATGGAATTTGAAGAGGCCGCCCGTCAGCATCGCCGTCTTGAAAAGGTGGAAGGGCTGCTGCGTCTGGCTAGCGAAATCACCACTGATATCCGTTTTGCCAACGGCGTGAGTGCGGTGAAGATCGAGGGCGGAGTGCAACTTTACTTTCTACTAGAGGGGCTGTGGCAGGCGCCGATCGCCTTCGATATGAAAATGCAGGCGGGTGAATCGATGGACCGTCGGCTGCGTCAGATTGTGGAAGAGCTGCCGGTGCCGCGGCCGACGCTGAAAGAGCGCGAAGAGCATCTGGCGCTGCTGTCGCGCTGGTTTTTCTCGTCATCGCGCGACACCGAGTGGCTGCCTTTTGGTTCTCGGGCGGATATCCCTTATCGAAAATTAGTTCGGTTGATCTCAAGAGCTATGAACCCGGCCCCTACCCATGCGACGATGGGCAGTAATGAAGCCGCAACTCCCTCTTAGTCTTGTACTTGTCGCCTCGCTGTTGGGTCAGGAGGTATCGCAATCCGGATTGCGCCTCGAAGCCGAGCGCGCCATGGTGTCGCAGCCCGAGCGGGCGCCTAAAGCAATGGTGACTACCTGCAACGAATTTGCGACGCAGGCCGGGATTGAGATTCTCAAGAAGGGCGGCAATGCCGTAGACGCTGCTGTGGCCGTTGCTTTTGCCCTGGCTGTGGTGCATCCGGAGGCGGGCAACCTCGGGGGAGGCGGCTATTTGCTGGTGCGTATGGCCGATGGCCGCTCGAAGCTGATCGACTATGGTGCGCGGGCACCGATGGCTTCGAAGCAGGGCGTTTTTGCGAATGCCAAAGAAGCCGCAACCGGCTACAAGAGCATGGCCGTGCCCGGTACGCCGGATGGGATGGCAGTTGCGCACAAACTCTTTGGCAAGCTGCCGTGGAAGACAGACCTCGAACCCTCTCGCAAGCTAGCCAAAGACGGCTTTAGCGCCTCGCAGCGGATGGAACTGATTTTGAAGCTGCAGGTGCCGGTGATGAAGCCTTATGCCGATTCTGCGCGCATCTTTTTGCATGGCTCGGATCAGCCGCTCAAGCAGGGTGAGCTAGTGCGGCAGCCGGAGCTTGCCGCGACGATTGCACGTATGCAGAAGCTGGGTGGCCGGGAATTCTATGAAGGCGAAACAGCGAAGCGGCTGGCGGCTGACATACAGGCCAGCGGCGGATTGATCACGGCTGCTGATCTCAAGGATTACAAGGCAATTGCCCGCGAGCCGCTGGAGACTACCTATCGCGGCTATCCGATTTTGACCAGCGCCCCGAGTTCCAGCGGCGGCATGGCCATCATCGAAATGCTCAATGTGATTGAGAACTTCCCGATGCCGATCGGGATGGAGGGCAGCGCCAGGCATCGCCACATACAGGTGGAGGCGATGAAACGCGCGTTTCGCGACCGGCTTCTCTATGCAGGGGACCCCGATTATGTAAAGGTCCCGGTAGAAAAGCTCACCAGCAAAGCATACGCCAAAGAGATTGCCGCTACGATCTCGACCGACAAAGCGACCTTGTCGAAAGACCTTGGCGAATTGCCGAAAGAGCTGGAAGCGCTGGTGGGAGAAAGCAACGATACAACGCACTTCAGCATCGTAGATGCTGAGGGCAACATCATCACCAATACCTATACGCTCAGTGGCTTTTATGGCAGCCAGGTGGTGGTGAAGGGCACGGGCGTCCTGATGGGCAACATCTATGGCGCTTTCTCTAATTCAGGCAAGAAGGTGTTGCCGGCGGGAAATCGCCCGCCCAGCACGATGTCTCCTACTGTTGTTTTGACGAAAGACAAGAAGGCCTGGTTTGCTCTGGGTAGCCCTGGTGGGGCCACCATCCCGAACACGCTGGTTGAGGTGATCACCAATGTGATCGACTTCAAGATGAGCTTGCGGGATGCGATTGAGTATCCACGCGTGCATCATCAGTACCTGCCAGACCGGATCGAAGCCGAGCCCGGTGCCATCGCTTATGAGGTGGCCGAGAAGTTGAAATCTTATGGACAGATTCTCAGCACACGCTACCGCAGCCAGGGGGACGTACACGCTGTCATGATTGAGGAGAAATCAGGATGGCGTCTGGGCTGGAGCGATGGCCGCCGGGGCGGTAAGGTGATGGGCTACTAAAAGGGCAGATCGTCGTCGGCTTCTTCTTTGCCTCTTGAGTTTGAGTCGAGCTGGTCGTTGAAGAAAATGTTGACGTCCTCACCACGAGTCTTACGCGTGACTTCCAGCTCTACCCCAATCAGTTCGTGCAGGTGGTTTTTAAGGTCTGAGAAACGGGCGAGTTCGAGCCCGCAAATCTTTAGTTCGTCTAGGACATAGTCGCGAGTTTTTTCGGTGATGCCGCGGCGCTTCCACAAGAGCTGATTGGCGTTGGTCGGGCCAAGAACGCGCAGGGTGTACTTCAAAACGGGGTTGCCGCTGGTGGGCGACTTGTAGAGCTCTGCATCTTCGATGCGAACTTCATATTTGCCGTCGCTAATCTCGGCGGCTTGTTTCTTGGGTTTCGTTCCAGTTTGAACCTTGCGGTCAAAACGGCTCAGGTCTATGTCCACATTGGCACTGCGTAAAGAGGTATTCATGGTGAGTCTCTGTCTCCTGCAATATTCTTTGCAATCGATGTGCCAAAGAATTGCCACTGCCAAGCGGGAACTTGCGATCCGTTGTGGGTGTCTGATCGGGCAGGAGGCATTTAGCCATGTTCGAGACAGCGATGGTAGACCAAAGCAGTGGCCGTGGAGCGTTGAGTTTTTCGAGTTCACTGCTGCTTCAGTGTGGAGTGATCAGCGGTTTTCTGGCGATCGGGTTGTACTTGCCCGTTGCCCAGCCGGAGCTGCCTGATATTCATATCCCTGCGCCTGCGCCCAGATTTCGTGAAGCGATTCGAGTGATCTCGACGAGCATCGAGCGAAGTGTTGCACCATCTCCTGTGAGGCGCTTTACTTACACACCACCCGGCGTGACTCGAAGCGCGATGCAGGCGTCCACATCTGCCCCGGCAGACTTTACCGGCTTGCCCATGCCTAACGCAACGAATGTTGGAATTCCCGACGGGATTGTCGGCGGATTTGAGGTGCCGAAGGTGGCACCACCTCCAAAGCCTGCCGTGCCAGAACCGGTGAAGGTACAGCCGCCAGCCCGGCTGCAGATTGGCGGCAGCGTGCTGGCTTCTAAGATCCTGCAACGCCCGCAGCCTGCCTACCCTGAACTTGCTCGCAGGGCAAGGATTGAAGGCGTTGTGACACTGCATGGCATCATCACGCGGGAAGGCCGCATCGGGCAGCTGCGGATCTTGAGCGGACACCCGCTTCTGGTGAAGGCGGCCTTCGACGCGGTGAGCCAGTGGGTCTACAGCCCGACGCTGCTGAATGGGCAGCCGGTTGAGGTTGAAGCTCCGATTGAGGTGCGCTTCAGTTTGTCGCGTTAGCTGTTTCGCGTGGCTGGTTGGCCGCGCGGGCGAGTAGAAAGAGGATCAGGCCCATCGTTGCCAGCCCCAGGGCAAAGTGCAGCGTGTGGGCCTTGATCCAGCCGAGAGCGTTCTCTCCCATCTGCTGGCCGAGCCAGGCGAGAAAGAAATAGCGGGGGATGCGGGCCAGCAGGATGGTGATGGCGAAATGCATTGGCCTGATGCCAAGTACTCCAGCGCAGGCGACAAAGGCCTTAAGCGGCATCGGAATCACCGAGATGCAAGGGACGAATACGGTAACCAATCCATAACGGGAGAACCAGTCACGAAACTTCATGCCGCGTTTGCCGCTGGCAACCTGGTCGAGATATTTTTGGCCGCCACGGCGGGCGATGGTGAACAAAATCATTGAGCCGATCAGCGAGCCTGCCGTAGCAAGGGCGGCGCAGAAGTAGGCGGTGGAGGGAGCCTGATTTGAAACGGCTACGAGTAATGCGTCGACACCTCCGGGCAGAGGGACACCTGTTGAATCGAGTAGAGCAAGTAGAAAAAGTCCGATCGGCCCGAGGGCAACGATCTTGGCAAAAAACGCTTTCATGCGTTAGGGGTTCCCCAGTCTGTTTAACATTTCGGTTTCGTCGATCACTTCAATCCCCAGCTCTCTCGCTTTGTCGAGCTTGGAGCCAGCGTCTTCGCCGGCGACAACGGCGGTGGTCTTCTTGGAAACACTTCCCGATACTTTGGCTCCAGCAGCCTCAAGCATGGCCTTGGCTTCTTCGCGCTTGAGGGTAGGGAAGGTACCGGTGAGCACGAAGGTAAGCCCGGCAAGCGGGCCCACTACCTTGCCTTTGATTTCCTGGGTAAAGGTGAGCCCGGCAGCGCGGAGCCGCTCGAGCAGCGCGAGATTCTTTTCGTCGCTGAAGTAAAGCCGGATGGCTGCCGCTACCTTGGGGCCCACTTCTTCTGCCGCCTGCAATTGTTCTTGCGGCAGGGTGGCAATCTTGTCGAGATCGCCAAAAGTATCGGCCAGGATTTGCGCGGTACGCTGGCCGACAAAGCTGATGCCTAGGCCGCTGATCAGACGCGCCAGAGGCCGCTTGCGAGAGCCATCGATATTCTGAATGATCTTTTCGGCGCTCTTCTTGCCCATGCGTTCGAGGGCTTCGAGTTGCTCTTGCTTCAAGTCGTAGAGATCAGCGACGTTTTGAACCAGCTTTTGCGAGACCAGTTGTGTCACTAGCGCTTCGCCCATGCCGTCGATATCCATCACGCTGCGCGAAGCAAAATGCTCGATGCTCTGCTGCAGGCGAGCGGCGCAGTTTACGTTTAAACAGCGGACGGCAACTTCGCCTTCCAGCTTTACGAGTTTGCTGCCGCAGACAGGGCAGTCTACCGGCATGGAGAAGGGTTTGGCATCAGTAGCTTTTGCGACAACACTGACTACCTTTGGAATCACGTCACCCGAGCGTTCTACCTTGACGGTGTCGCCGATCTGCAAGCCTAGCCTTGCGATCTCGTCTTCGTTGTGAAGCGTAGCTCTCGATACGGTAACTCCACCCACCTTGACGTCACGCAAGACAGCGACTGGGGTTAAGGCCCCGGTTCTGCCGACTTGCACGAGAATGTCTTCGACGACGGTTTCGGCTTCTCTTGCTGCGTACTTGTAGGCGATGGCCCAGCGTGGTGCTTTCGAGGTGTAGCCGAGTTTCTGCTGCTGCGGGATGGAATCGATCTTGGCCACCACGCCATCGATTTCATATGGCAGGCTTTCGCGCTGCTGGTCAAACTCGTTGCAAAAGGCGATCAGTTCGTCGACGTTGGCACACAGACGCCGGAGGGGGTTTACCTTGAAGCCGAGTGTTACGAGGTGGTTGAGCGATTCCCAGTGGCTGTCTCGGGCGGGCTTGCCATCGACGAGATAGAAATACGTCATGTACTCGAGTTGCCGGGAGGCGGTGATGCTGGGGTCTAGAACACGCAGCGAGCCGGCAGCAGAATTCCGCGGGTTGGCATAGAGAGAAAGGCCGTCCTGCTCGCGCTGATCGTTGAGCCGCTCAAAGGCGTGTCGGCTGATGATGGTTTCTCCGCGAGTCTCAAAGGCAGTGGATTCAGAAACGCGCAGGGGGAGGCTGCGGATGGTGCGGGCGTTTTCGGTAACCTCTTCGCCCACGCTGCCGTCGCCGCGAGTGATGGCGCGCGCCATGCGGCCGGCTTCGTAGTGAACTGCCATCGACAGACCATCGAGCTTGAGTTCAGCAACATACCGGTAAGGCTCATCTCCCAGCAGGTCTCGAATGCGGCGGTCGAAGTCTCGCAGTTCGGTTTCGTTCAGGGCGTTGTCGAGGCTCAGCATGGGGGCCGAGTGGTTTAATTTGACAAAGCCCTCGCGTGGCTTTCCGCCGACGCGTTGGGTGGGGGAGTCTGGGCTTTGAAATTCCGGATGGGCTTCTTCGAGTGACTGAAGCTCACGCATCAGCGCGTCGTACTGAGCATCAGAAATAACCGGCGCATCGAGCACGTAGTATTGATGCTCGTGGTGTTCGATTTGGGAGCGCAGTTCGGATATACGAAGCGCAATGGATGGAGCGGCTGGGACCATGAGGACGCTAAGCTATAAGTTTAGCGATCTCCCTTGAGCAATTACCTGATTTATAACCCAGTCGCCGGAAAAATCCGACGCAACCCGCAATTAATCCCCCAGGCACTGGAAACATTGAGAGCCAATCATGTTTCGGTAGAACCCCTGCCAACAACTGGCCCAGGCACGGCTCAGGGCCTGGCGCGGGATTGTGTGGCCAGAGGCGCGCAAATCGTTTTTGTTGCCGGTGGCGATGGGACGATCAACGAAGTCGTGAACGGCCTGGCGGGTTCGTCGACTGCTCTTGGCGTGCTTCCTGGTGGTACTGCCAATTGCCTTGCGGTGGAACTTGGTATTGGGACAAATCTGCTCAAGGCCGCTGGCGGGGCAAGAGACTGGAAGCCGCAACGCATTTCTCTTGGGCTGTGCACGCCGAATCAAGGGCCCTCGCGCTACTTCGTCGCCATGGCCGGAGCTGGTGTGGATGCCCAAATCGTAAGAGATGTCGACCCTGGCCTCAAGCGCAGGCTGGGTAAAGTGGCTTATTGGGTGGCCGGGTTTATGGCGTCTTTCCGCGTGCTGCCCGAGCTGCATGTGAAGTCTGTACACGGAGAATCGCGGGTTAGCTTCGCTCTTGCAAGCAGGGTAAAGAACTACGGTGGCGATCTTGAGATTGCCAAGTCGATTCGACTGACCGATCCTCATTTTGAAACTGTCTTGTTTGAAGGCCGGTTTGCCGTGAGGTATTTGAAGTATCTGGCGGGAGTGCTGGTGAATCAGCATCGCGGCATGAGCGGGGTGCACGTACATCATGTAGACCATCTGGAACTTCGCGCGGTAAACGGAGTGCCGATCTATTTGCAACTGGATGGTGAGGAATGTGGCCAGTTACCGGCCAAACTTGAAATCGCACGCGAAGCGCTTACGATTCTCACTCCCCCAAAAAACTGACGCATGGACCCTATCACCCACACTGCCGTTGGACTCACGATCGCCCAAGCGGGGGGCAAGCGTCTTACCAGCAACTGGGCTCCCGTCATCATCCTGGCTGCCAGCGCTCCGGATGGCGATGTAGTTTTTGCATGGCCCGGAAGCCTGGATGCTTTGCAGTGGCACAGGCACTTTACTCATTCAATTGCTTTTGCCCCGGTGCTTGCCTTGGCGGTAGTGCTCTTCGTGAAGTACGTCCTGCGGCGGGAAGTGCAATTTAAGGGGGCGATGATCCTGGCCCTGCTGGGTGTGCTTTCTCACGACCTGATCGATTCCCTAACCTTTCGGGGCATGCGCCTCTGGATGCCGTTTAGCGAAGAAGTCTTTGCCATGCAAATCGCATCGTTTCAGGATCCGGTCTTCTACACACTTCTGGGTCTGGGCTTTGCGATCCCATTGTTGTCTAACCTTGTGAATCAGGAGATTGGTTCGAAGAAAAGCTCCGGTATGGTTAGCGCCTGGGTTGTCCTTTGCCTTTGCGTTACATGGTTTGGATTCCGTTATCTGTTTCACGAGCAGGCGGTTGCTGAGCTGAATTCGCGCATTTACAATGGCCGATCGGCAAAACGCGTGTCCGCTCTTGCTACCAGCAATCCCTTGCGTTTCGTTGGTTTGGTAGAAGGTCAGGACTTTCAAAAAACGCTTGAGCTGAATCTGCTCGAGGCATTTGATCCTGAAGAAGGGCAGCCACTCTATAAGCCGGTGCCGAGCATGGAATCCGGGCGTGCGCTGCGGGTTGCCGGCAATAGCAGGAGTGCGCAGATCTTCCTTGCCTGGTCTCGCTGGCCACGCTGGCAGGTAATTCGGATGGATGGTGAAACCAGGTGGGTTGTGTCGATCGAAGACATTGCAACCGAACCGAATAAAAAACGGTCTCGCGTTGTGATCCATCTGGACGAAAATTACGCGATACAGTCGGAGGTATATGAGCGTGCGAAAGGTTTCCTTGGCTTATGATGGCGCAGTGGTTGCGGAAGTGCCCGAGACCCCGGTTAGCGAAATCCCACAAATCCTGAAACGGGGTGAATCTGCTGCACGTGTGATGGCGCAGTTGAGCCGCGAAGAGCGAGCCTCGATCCTGTTTCGCGCCAGCCAGAAGATGCTGGAAGCAAAGCCCGATCTGGCCAGAACCATCGCACTTGAAAGCGGCAAGCCGATTCGCGAAGCCCGTGCTGAAGTAGACCGGGCAGCAGCGACATTGTGGTTTAGCGCAGAAGAAGCGCATCGTCTGGCTGGAGAAGAAGTGCCAATGGATGCAGCGGCACATGGCAAAGGCCATGTGGGCTATACGATGAGACAGCCACTCGGGATGGTAGCTGCCATTACCCCTTTCAACTTTCCCCTGAATCTCAGCATGCATAAGGTTGGCCCGGCCATTGCGGCGGGCAACTCAATCCTGCACAAGCCTGCATCCGCTACACCTTTGTCGGCCATGCATGCGGCAAGCATTCTCTATTCTGCTGGACTGCCAAACGACGCCTTGCAAGTGCTGGTGGGCTCAGGCGCCGAATTGGGCGAAGCTCTTGTAGCCGCTGAAGGGATCCGCCTGATCAGCTTCACCGGGAGTGCGCCGGTAGGACGTGGCCTTCTGGCCAAAGCCGGTATGAAGCGCGTCACGCTGGAATTAGGCAACAACAGTGCTGTGCTTGTGCTGGAGGATGCAGATCTTGATCAGGCCGTCGCGGCCTGTGTCAGCGGGGCCTATGCGAATTCAGGGCAAACCTGCATCAGTGTTCAGCGGGTATATATCGCGCAGAATCTCCATACGCAGTTTCTCGAGAAGTTTGTCGACTTAGCGAGGCAACTCAAGATCGCCAATCCGCTCGAAGAGGACTGCGACATCTCCAGCCTGATCCACGAGCAGGAAGCGCAGCGCGTGCAGGCATGGATCGGTGAAGCGGTGAGAGAAGGTGCAACTCTAGTCAGCGGAGGCGGCAGGAATAAAGCTACTCTGCAGCCGACAGTTCTTTCGAACGTTCAGCCGGGAAGCAAGCTCAATCGCGAAGAAGCATTTGGCCCAGTAGTGGGAGTCAACTCATTTCAAAGTTTGGACGAGGCTATTGCTATGGCCAATGATTCTCGCTTCGGCTTGCAGGCCGGCGTCTTCACACAAAACCTGAATGCAGCCTGGCGTTGCGCGCGGGAGATCACCGCAGGTGGAGTCATGATCAACGACGTATCCAATTACCGCGTGGATCAGATGCCTTATGGCGGCTGGAAAGAGAGCGGCCTTGGTAAAGAAGGCCCCCGTTACGCAATGGAAGAGATGACCGCCCTGAAGCTTGTCTCGTGGCGGCTTTCCTGATGAGCGGGTTCTGATGCGAATAGGTCTCTATGGTGGCACCTTTGATCCGGTGCA